>CAYTDU010000011.1:19720-23495 GCA_964436395.1 uncultured Gemmatimonadaceae bacterium
TTTCCAGGCGTAAGATCCCACACGCGCCGATCAACACGATACAGCAAGTTCGCGATATGGAGGCGATTGCTTCCAAGTTGACTACTACAACGACTCCAGACGGGCGCACGATACACCTGCCACCGATGGCCGTCGATCTGGAGGATGGAGTGAGCGAGCTATCGTTTGCGCCGAGTTACAGCGAGCACACTCACGCGATTCTCGCGGAATCAGGGCTCTCTCAGAGTGAAATCGCGACCCTGACCGCGGACGGGGTTATCCCCTAAACCTGCTCCGCGCGCCGGCGCATCCCTTCGCGCACCCTCCGTTCGCGACCTCCGCTACCCCCTCAGCTCTTCCACCTCCTCTACCGTCTGCGGCTTGTGCGGCCCGAGCCGCCTGGCACCATCGACGGTGATGAGGTAATCCTCCTCGTTCCTGATGCCGCCGAAGTCGCGCCACTTGTCCAGCTCGTCGAAGTCTATGAACTCGGTGTTGCGGTTCTCTGACCGCCACAGGTCCATGAGGTGAGGTATGAAGTAGATGCCGGGCTCGATCGTCAAGACGAAGCCTGGCTCCAGCTGCCGAGCCAGCCGCAGCGACTTGAGTCCGAACTGGGTGCTTTTTGCATTACCAGCATGTCCGACTCGGAACTCTCCCATGTTCTCCATGTCGTGGATGTCGAGCCCCATCATGTGGCCGATACCGTGTGGATACACCACGGCGTGGGCCCCGGCTGCAAGGGCTTCCTCGGTGTCGCCCTTGAAGACGCCCAGGTCCTTGAGGCCGTCGAAGATCACCCTGGCTGCATTGAAATGGGTCTCGCTGTTGGGAACGCCCGGCGCCAATCCCGCTACGGCAGCATCGTACGCTTGTAGCACCAGCTCGTAAATCGTCTTCTGACGTTCAGTGTACTTCCTGCCCACCGGAAAAGTCGACGTGAGATCGCCGCCGTATCCCATTGCGGTTTCGGCGCCGATGTCGAGCAGGAAGAGATCTCCTTCCGACATCACATTGCTGTGATCGTGGATGTGAAGTGTCTCGCCGTGGACAGTGGCGATAACGGGAAACGCGATGCGTCCGCCGTCTGCGATCGCGATGCGTTCAACTTCGCCGGCGATCTCGGACTCACGCATTCCGGGCTGTGCCATCTTGATCGCCGCCGTATGCATTCTCACTGATGTCTCGATAGCCTTCTCGATCTCGGCGACTTCCTCGTCGGTCTTGTAGTTACGCTGGTTGATTACCGCCCAGATGAACTCCTCAGACGACTGCTCTTCTACCAAAGCCGGCGCGAGGTCGAGTAGGCCTGACAGCTTCAAAGTTGTCTCGGCCCGATAGGGGGGCAGGTACCCTACTGGTCGCCCTGCGGCAAGCGCTTCCCGTACTACATTCTCCAGCGCAGACAGAGGTCGGGTGTCAATTACACCTACCCGTTGCGCCCGTGCGGCGATCGTAGGTAGATCACCCATCCACACTATGTCATCGGTCGTGAGTTCATCGCCGAAGATCGTTGCCGAGCCCGAATCAATGTCTATCACCGCTGCGAGGTCGGCTTGGTTCAAGCCGAAGTAATAGAGGAACGTGCTGTCCTGTCGGAACGGATAGCAGTTGTCCGCGTAGTTCATCGGGCTCTCGCTGTTACCCGGGAACAACAGGAGACCGCTGTCGAACTTCGAAGCCAGGACGGCACGGCGGCCTACATAGGTTTCGCTCGAGAACATCGCTCGACCTTTCGTTCTGAAGGTGCTTCGTTTGATGAAGTGAATTATAGCGCTTGAAGCGGACGGGCGGGCCAGTGGTCGCGAGCGTGGCTCTCGCTCCGCGCCCCGGTTTCCCCCCTCCGCGCGCTGTTCGTTCGGGGAACATGTTATTGTGAACTGGGCGGGCTGCTCATTTCCCACGAACGACGTTCGCGAGCCACATTCGAACCCTCGCCTCGGTCAACTAAATGCGACTCAAACAGTCGGCGGGTCTGCTTTCGGGTTTGTACCCGTTAGATTACGCTCGCCTCGTGTCACCATGACATTCTCAGGAGAACATGTGAAGCAGTCCGTTCAAAGCTGGCGGTCGCCGAGGCTCTCGGTGACGTCCTCCGGCTGTGTTATCGCGGTGCTCGCGCTGCTTGCTGCGTCACCCTCAATGGCACAAGACGCCATCGATGCCGCACATGCTACTTTTCCCGTCGATCCCTACACTGCGCCACGCCCTACTCTCCGCGCATTGTCCATAGATGAAGAGATTACTATTGACGGGCGACTGGACGAGGCCGCCTGGGGCAGAGCCGATTCCACACCGGGTCCGTTCATACAGCTTCAGCCCGATCCGGGTTACCCCTCGACGGAGCGCACGGTAGTCCGGATTCTGTACGACTCGAAAAACATCTATGTTGGGGCGGTACTGTACGACTCTGAGCCCGACGAGGTGAGCATCCCGGGATTGGAGCAAGACTACCAGACACACGACTCCGACATCTTCGGGATAGCGATAGACTCGTACATGGACCGCCAGAGTTCGTTTTTGTTTGCGGTGAACCCGGGTGGTGCGATCTTCGACGCCCAAACCTTCAACGACAGCAGATATGTGAACCGTGCATGGGAAGGTGTGGTGAACGTCAAAACGACGATTCATGATCAAGGTTGGACGGCCGAATTCGCCATTCCAGTCACGACTCTGCGGTTTCCTTCCACTGACGGTGAAATGACATGGGGGCTCAACTTCTCACGGCGTATCCGTCGAAAGAGTGAAGAGTCGAACTGGGCACCGATGCCGAGGCAGTTCCGACTCTACAAGATGTCGATGGCTGGTGAGTTGACTGGGATTCGGAACCTACACCAGGGGCGGAACCTCTACGTCAAGCCTTATGTCAGCGCGGCTCGCCAGGACGGTGCCGAACTCACCACGGGTGTCGAGAACACATACGATGCTGGGTTCGACGTGAAGTACGGGGTGACGTCTCGGCTTACACTCGACCTCACTGCATTCACCGATTTCTCTCAGGTTGAGGTAGACCAGGAACAGGTTAACCTCACACGGTTTTCGTTGTTCTTTCCCGAGAAGCGCGATTTCTTCCTCGAGAACGACGGTGTGTTTTCGTTCTCCGATATCGCGATCCGTAACTACCGAACCGGTTCATCTCCTCAGAAATTCAATCTGTTCCACTCACGCCGAATCGGCCTGAACGAAGATCGCCAACCCCAACCGATTGCGGCTGGCGGACGGCTGACAGGACGGATCGGCAGATTCGACGTCGGTTTGCTCAACGTTCAAACGAGAACCAGAGGCGGCTCACCGGCGGAGAACTTCTCGGTCGTGAGAATGAAGAGTGGCATCACCGGCAACTCGGATGTTGGCGTGATTTTAATAAATCGGCAGGGTACGAGTTCAGACGTTACCGGAGACTACAATCGCTCCTTTGGGGTAGATGCAAACTTCAGGCTGCTGCGCAACATGGTCGTCAACTCTTATGTGGCGGCAACTGACGAACCCGACGCAACAGGAGATCGCACGGCAGGAATGTTCCAGGTCGCGTGGCGAGATCCGCTATGGGACGTTTCGTCCTTGGTGAAACACGTGGGAGATGGGTTCAACCCCGAGGTGGGGTTCGTGGATCGTCGAGGGGTCAGGCAGTTCTATGGCACCGTCGGGGCGCATCCGGAGCCCGATATACCGCTCATCCTAAGGGTCAATCCGCACGTCGATGCTCGCTACTACTCCGACCTCGACTGGAATCTCGAAACCCGTGAGTTGAGCGGCGGTCTCGAAGTTACGTTCATGGACGGGAGCGTGTTTACGC
>CAYTDU010000012.1:0-23438 GCA_964436395.1 uncultured Gemmatimonadaceae bacterium
TGCCAAGCGGTCCCGATTGACCCAACAGTTCCTCACTGAGAGCATCGTACTTTCCGCGCTGGGAGGAGCGTTCGGACTACTCGTCGGATTCGTAATGCTGAAAGCACTCGTCGTGCTTGCTCCAGAAGTGCTGCCCCGACGTGGTGACATAACCATCGATGGCAGCGTGCTGCTGTTTACTCTGGCCGTGGCACTCCTCACCGGAGTGTTGTTCGGTCTGGCCCCCATGCTCCACGGGATCAAAGAGTCCCTCGTAGAATCGCTGAAAGAGGGCGGTCATGCGGCCGGGACCGGTGCTCAACGCGGTCGGCTGCGGGACGGACTAGTAGTTGCCGAAATCGCACTTGCGATGGTGTTGTTGATTGGGGCCGGACTCATGATGAGGAGTTTCATACGACTCCAGGCAGCCGACCCGGGTTTCGATCCCGAGAACCTCCTGACAATGAGTGTTGCACTGCCCGAAGCCAAATACCGCATTCCGGAAGACGTACATCAATTCTTCGACCGCTTGATTGAAAGCACAAAGACACTACCCGGCGTCACCTCCGTCGGCGCCATTTCCCATCTTCCACTCAGCGGATCGTACGCATCCGGAACTACCTGGGTAAATTCGAGTGAGACGGTACCAGAGGAAGGTTGGTCATTCGAGGCGGAGCGGAGGTGGGCTAGCCCTGATTATTTCCGCACAATGGGGATTGGCCTTGTCCGCGGACGGTATTTCACGGACCTCGATGCCGCGAATGGCCAGTGGGTCGCTATTGTAGATGAAGAATTCGTGCGTC
Source organism: uncultured Gemmatimonadaceae bacterium (assembly GCA_964436395.1). GTDB lineage: Bacteria > Gemmatimonadota > Gemmatimonadetes > Gemmatimonadales > GWC2-71-9 > JBDGYW01. The sequence continues at coordinate 783 of CAYTDU010000012.1, forward strand.
GGTTCTGGCCCACGGAGAACCCCATAGGGAAGCGAATCTCCATCCATCGCGACGACCAAGGAGAACGGGTCTGGCGTGAAGTTGTCGGCGTCGTACGTCATTCCCGCCATTACAACGTTGGTACTGCCGGCCGAGAGCAGGCGTTCTACCCCTATCGTCAGGGGAATCCGAGAGAACTGTACCTTGCCATCCGCGCGGAGTTTGACCCCATACAACTGGCAGGGGCAGTGCGCGATGAGGTCTGGGCTCTCGACTCGGACCAACCCGTCGACGAAGTGAGAACCATGGCTGATCTGGTGGCGGCATCCGTCTCGCAACCCAAGTTCAACCTTCTCCTCATCGGGTCGTTTGCCGGCGTCGCATTGCTCTTGGCCACTGTCGGGATCTACGGCGTCATATCCTACTCCGTGAGCCAGCGGAATCACGAGATCGGAGTGCGTATGGCATTGGGTGCTGCTGGTCGCGACGTTCTCGGTCTAGTGCTGCGACAGGGTTTCCGTATCGCGACGATCGGACTGGTTATCGGGGTTCTTGGGGCTGTGTGGTTGACCAGACTAATGACCAACATGCTCTACGGTGTGGGCTCGGTTGATCTCACGACATATGCCGGAGTGGTCGTGCTGCTGGGTGTCGTAGCGTGTGGGGCGTGCGCGGTGCCGGCGTTGCGCGCGAGTCGTATGCACCCGGTAGACGTGTTGCGCCAGGCTTAGTCGATACCGAGGTCCTAGCGGAAGAAGTAGCTACTCCTGCCGAAGAACCTCTACAGGGTCGATTCTCGTGGCGCGATACGCAGGCAAGAAGCTCGCCCCCAATGCAGCCAAACCAACCAACAAGCAGACTGCACCAAGTGTAACCGGGTCCGTTGGGCTGATTTCAAACAAGAGACTGGACATGACGCGCGAGGCACCAAGTGCAAGTGCAATTCCGGTCACCAGCCCGACACTCGTCATAGCCAGGCCGCGGACAATGTACTTCCGCAAGACCGTGTTGTTCCGCGCACCGAGCGCCAGCTGAACGCCTATTTCGCGGGAACACTGATGCACCGAGTACGCCAGCACTCCGTAGATTCCGACAAGGGCAAGCAACGCCGCCAACCCTGCAAGACAACTCAGCACAAAGATCCGAAAGCGCGGGCTCGCGACGGCACTCGAGTTGTTGATGCGTTCTTCGAGATTCAACACCTGTATTGGGATTTCAGGATCCAGCGCAGCGAGTGTTTCTTGGACCGATGGCGTTATAACAGACGGTTCGATAGCCGTCCGAAGGATGATCCACTGATACCAGTGCGGCCATTGTGCCAGTGGAAGGTGAATGGACGGCATGGGATCCATGTTGAGCCTGTATCTCACATCACCCACAACGCCAACCACCTGCACCCATACGGTGTCACCATTCGCGCCGACACCCCCGACCCTCCGACCCAGCGGATTTTCGTTGGGCCAATAGCGCTTAACCATGGCTTCGCTCACCACCGCGACGAGAGTGCTACCGTCCCTGTCACCGGAGTCAAAGCCTCGCCCTGCCACGATCGGGACACCCATCGTAGAGAAATACTCAGAGTCCATGACGGTGCGGTGAACCACATCTTCCACGAAACCGTCGCTGGTTTCAACAACAACTGGCGGGGTGGACCAGCCACCGACAAAAGGCATCTGGTTCGCACCTCCTACCGACTGCACTCCCGGAATTGATTTGAGCCGTTGCCGGAAATTTTCGAAAAACCCGAGCGATGCCTCATCCGATTCTCGGTAGCGAGCGGGAAGTGAGATTCCCATCGTGAGCAAGTTCTGCGCATCGAATCCACACTCTACCGCGGTCAGACGCGACAGGCTTCTGACGAACAACCCCGCCCCCACTAGAAGTACAAATGCCAACGCGACCTCGGAAACGACCAATGCGGCCTGTGTGCGGCTCCGCTGCAATCCACCGGCGGAACCACGACTGCCATCTCCCAACACGTTCACGATGGGCGTACGGATTGCCCGGTACGCCGGCAATATGCCTATGAGCAGCCCTGTAATTACCGAGAGCACAGCAGCGATCAGCAACATCCCGTAGTCAACAGTGATGAGATCGGCACGCGGCAACCCACCAGGGAAAGCGGACTTGAACGGAGTCAGCCCCAATACCGCAATCAGACAGCCCGTAGCCCCCCCTGCGAGCGATAGCAGGAAGCTCTCGCTCAGAAACTGCACCACCAATCTGCCCCGTTCAGCCCCCAGAGCCATCCGGATTCCCAATTCTCGACGTCTTTCAGTCGCCCTGACCAACAGCAAATTGGCAATGTTTGCGCACGCGATGAGCAGTACGAGACCTACGGCGCCAAAGAGCAATACCAACCCGGAACGGACTTCGGCAACCTCCAGCGTTTTCCGCGGAAACAGACCAATTCCATGTTCGACCTCTTCCGGATGCACCTCACCGATGCGCATTGCGACCTGGTCCACGTCGAGTTGCGCCGCCTCGAGTGAGTAACCCGGTTTCAGACGCGCAAGCACCTGTAGGTACCCGCTGCGCCTGACAGGTGACGTTCGCCTCTCGTCCTCGAAAGTCACCCAAGCGTCAACACCCTCGTCCGGAAACCCGAAATGTGGCGGCATGACCCCAATTACTTCGTATGAGATACCATTCAATGTGAGGCTCTGCCCCAATACCGCGGGATCCGCCCCGAACCGTCGGACCCACAACCCATGGCTCAAGACTGCAACAGCCTGCGCTCCCACTTCGTCATCCGAAGAAACAAAGGCGCGCCCCAATACCGGAGGTACTGCCAAAGCGTTGAACACGCCTGACGTGGCCATTGCCCCTCTCACCCGCTCCGGTATGTCCCCCCCTGTGAGTGTCATCGATGTCGTGAAATACGCTCCGCAATCGGCCAACGATGAGCTCATTTCGCACCAATCGCCAAACACCTCGTATGGCACGGCGTACAGATTTGCCAGCCGATTGGGAGATGGATTTCTGCCCGTTACGTCGGGGTCGATCCTGTAGACGCTTACCAGCTGCTCGGCGTTCGGATACGGCAAAGACTTCAGCAACACTCCATGGACGAGGCTGAAGATCGTGGTGTTAGCCCCTATCCCGAGTCCCAACGTGATCACCGCCGCCAGCGTGAAGCCGGGCTTTCTAATCAGCATCCGCGCCGCGATTCTAACGTCGTCGAGCAATACCCCAAGACGAACCCGCCAGGTTCCGGTTTGGTTCTCGGTTCGACTGTCCTCCATTGATCCACCTCCTGCGTACCGATACGCCATGGCCGCCACATGCCGCCAATACCAGATTGACGCCGAAAGCCGTGACCCCGATTGCAGATGATCGAAGTACTCTTCCCTCGCATCGCCGAGGATACTATGCCCCACGACATTGTCGGGAACGAATCTTCGCAGCAGCCGCTCCGCGAAATGCGGTGGGGTCAACCGATCTGGATTCACGGGTTCGGCTCCCCCAACACGCCTTCCAACCCTTTCCACAGCCGAAACAGAGAGTCGCGCGATGATTGGAGTGCACGGACACCTTCCACCGTCACAGAAAACCTCCGCCGCGGATGCCCACCCCTTCCCGGTACGGTCTCTTCCACCTCCCACTCAACGAGACCCTTGTCGTCGAGACGTTCCAGCGTCTTATATAGTGCTCCCCGTGACACCCTTCGCCCCACCTGCTTGTCCAGCTCCCTCAGAACCGACAGAGCGAACGCCTCTTCCTCGAGGCGCAGGATTGCGAGAAGCACCATCTGTTCGAATTCACCAGGATACGTCGGCGGCATAGATCACCTCATATTGTCGGCAATGGCTACATCGATGCAGACAACGTAGACATCGATATCGGCACTACGCGAGCAGGTTGAGAGTGGTTTCAAGTCGTGACTCGCTAGCGCTCTCGTTCGGGCAAACTTACCTTTGCCGTGCATGATATTTCTGATTTGAGAGTGCGGTGATTGTGAGTCCACAAAGAGCAAGCCCAGTCGACCGATTTTTACGTCTGTTCACGGATGTGAGAGCCGGCGAGAGCCCGACGGCTCTTCTCCTCACGCTGAACGTCTTCTTGTTGCTGACCGCTTACTACGTGTTGAAGGTCGTGCGTGAAGCATTGATTCTCACGGAGTTTGGTGCAGAGGTGAAAGCCTATGCCTCGGCCGGGCAAGTGCTGATGCTGGCGGCTGTGGTGCCTGCTTATGGAGTGCTCGCGGGCAAGGTTCCGCGCCGCAGGCTGATAAACATCGTGACTGTGATCTGCATGGGATGTCTCGGTGTGTTCTATGCTCTCGGGCAGACAGGTGTGTCCCTCGGCATCGTGTTTTTCGTTTGGGTCGGAATCTTCAACGTCATGATCATCGCTCAGGCGTGGGCGTTTGCGAACGACGTTTACACGAACGACGAGGGGAAACGTTTATTCCCACTCGTGGGCTTCGGCGCATCTGCCGGGGCTGTGTTTGGCAGTTACATATCCGGAGCAATGGAATCGGTTGGCATCACCGAGTTATTTCTTCTCGCTGCGGCACTATTGGGGGTGGCGCTCGTCATCACGAATATCGTCGATACGCGCGAGCGGCACCGAACAGAAGGTGATGTTGACGACATCAAAACGAGCGGAATACTCCCGGCTGCCACAGAACAGTTCAGAGCTGATTCAGGCGAGTTCAAGACGGTCGATAACGCATACAAGGTGGAAAGTGGGTCCTATAACATTGTCGATCCCGATGCCGACCAAGAGCCTCAAGAGAAGGCTCCACAGTCCACCGGTGGCGCGATGCAATTGGTGTTTCGTAGCCGATACCTGCTATTGATCGCATGTCTGATAATGCTCCTCAACTGGGTCAATACGACTGGTGAGTTCATTCTTGGAAGAACAGTCGAACAGGCTGCAGCCGCAGCAGTCGCAGATGGAACTGCAGGTGGGCTTTCCGAACAGGACTTCGTGCGGAACTTCTACGGCGGGTTCTTCTCAGTGGTGAACCTCGCTGCCCTTCTTGGTCAGCTGTTCCTGGTATCTCGTATAATCAAGCATCTTGGCGTGAAGGTAGCCCTGCTCATCCTTCCTGTGATCGCGTTTGTCGGTTACGCGTTCCTTGCATTCTTCCCAATCCTCGTGGCTGTGCGTTGGGCAAAGACAGCCGAGAACGCAACGGATTACTCTCTCCAGAACACGGTGCGCAACGTGTTGTTCCTTCCCACCACTCGTGAGGAGAAGTACAAGGCCAAACAGGCCATCGATGCGTTCTTCTACCGGGCCGGCGACTTGCTGTCTGCATTGTTGGTGCTCGTGGGAGTGAATGTCCTGATGTTCCAGGCGCAGCATTTCGCCGTCTTCAACCTGGTGTTGGTGGCGATCTGGATCGTGCTGGCAGTGTTCATCGGACGACGTTACGTACGACTTGCTGCCGCAACGGAGCAGTGATCAGTTGATTTTGGAGATGTCTTGAGGGTAGGCGAGGGCGACACCCGAGCGGCAGTCATCACGGCGACTCTCACCTCGACCGCAATGATTGGCTACCAGATGGCGGCCAAGGCAACCCGCGACGCCCTGTTCCTTTCCAGTTTTGATGTCTCGGCTCTTCCGGCCATGGTGATGGGATCGGCGGTGCTGTCGGTGGCACTCGCCTTCGCGGCAACGCGCTGGATGACGAAGGTTGGACCCGCCCGGCTGGTTCCCGCCCTGTTCGCCTCCAGCGCAGTCCTCCTCGTGGTCGAGTGGGGCCTACTCGCCCAGTTCCGCCGGCCGGTAGCAGTCGTGGTGTACCTTCACTATGGAGCCCTTGGCGCCCTTCTCATCTCGGGTTTCTGGTCCATCGTGAACGAGCGGTTCGACCCGCGCACCGCAAAGAAACAGGTGAGTCGCATCGCAGCGGGTGCAACCGTAGGCGGATTATTAGGTGGGCTCCTCGCAGAACGCGTCGCGGCAACGCTGTCGATGCCCGCCATGTTCCCAATCTTGGCTGGGATGCACTTGTTCTGCGCGTGGATGGTGCTGCACCTGGGTATCGGTGTACAGACAACCGAGAAATCCAGAGGTGCAAGCGCTGAGACTGACCAGCCACGCCAGTCCGGGTTGAAGATCATTTCTGAAACGCCTTACCTACGAAACCTCGTGGCTTTGGTGCTGCTTGCTACCACGGCTGAGGTGTTCATCGACTACGTGTTCAAGGCCCGGGCATCCACTGCGTTTGGTGACGGCGAGCAGTTGCTGAGATTGTTTGCGGTGTTCTACACCGGTGTGTCGCTTCTTACCGTAGTAGTTCAGTCATCGCTCGGGAGAGTGACGCTGCAGCACCTCGGGTTGACCCGAACCGTAGGTTTGCTGCCGTCCGTACTAACGCTGGGGGGGGTCGGAGCGCTTGCGTGGCCAGGCCTCGTAACCGCCGCCATCGCCAGGGGCGCTGAGGCCGTGCTCAGGAATTCACTCTATCGCCCCGGATACGAGTTGCTGTTCTCACCCATTGGACAGCGACAGAGACGTGCTACCAAGACGATCGTGGATGTGGGTGTGGTACGGCTGGGCGACGTGATTGGTGCGGCGATTGTGCAGCTCACCTTGATGATCGCCGTAGGATCGAGCCTCGGCATCCTACTCAGTCTCACAGTCGCCGTATCGATCCTCGCAGTGTTGGTCACGGTTCGCCTGCACGCCGGATACGTGCAAGTGTTGGAGTCGAGTCTGATGTCGCGTGCCGCGCAGCTCGATATGGACGAGTTGGACGATGTCGCCACACGCACTGTCATGCTGCAGACAGTTGGCACGTTGGGGCTGGTACCGTCGTCGCCTGCGAGAACCGCGGGGACGGACCCGCCAAAGCAGACACCTGAAGTAGCTCAACCACCGGCAGGCTCGACACCCGAACCTGCAATCCCGGTTGTCGATCCTTTGATAGCGAGAATAACCGAGTTAAGATCGCGTGATGTGGAACGTGTGCGTCAGGCGCTTACCAGCGAACCCATGGAAACCGCGCTCGTACCGCACGTTCTGCCGTTGCTCGCTTGGGATGACGTGGCCACACCTGCAACTCAGGCCCTGCGCGACATTGCCCCACGAATCACGGGCCAGCTCATCGACAGTCTGTTGAATAAAGACGAGGAGTTTTCGGTTCGCCGGCGAATCCCGCTAATCATCGCGGTATGCCCCACAGAACGAGCCTTCGAGGGTCTCTTCTTGGGTCTCGAGGACAAACGCTTCGAGGTGAGATATAGGTGCGGCCGCGCCTTGAGCAAACTCCAGGAGATCAACCCCAACTTGCGAATCGCTCGCGAGAGGGTGGTAGCTGCCGTCTTGAGAGAGGTGGCGGTCGACCGTGGAGTTTGGGAAAGCCACCGGCTGATTGACAGGATGGATGATGAAGAGTGGTCGCCAGTGTTGGACGAGTTAATCGGTGAACGTGCCAACCGTAGCCTCGAGCATGTATTCACGATTCTGGCTCTGCTGTTGCCCCGTCAGCCGCTCAAGATCGCGTTCCGAGGGCTCCATACAGACGACCGAGTACTACGGGGCACGGCATTAGAATATCTCGAGACTGCATTGCCGCCGGAGATCAGATCTCAACTCTGGCCGTTTTTGGACGACTCGGGACGAAAGGTCAGCAACAGGAGAACTTCGGCACAGGTGCTTCAGTCGTTGCTCGAATCCAACGTTTCGATTGCAGTGAACCTGGACGATTTGAAGAGGAGATCAGAAGGCAGGATGTCCGGACCAGCTTCAGACGACGCCAGTCACTGAATCACTGTGTGGACGCTAGTCTGGCGACATACTAACCCGCTCCAGCACTCCCTCCTGAACCACTTCCCCGTAAGATCGATCCGGCACATGTGTATCCCACCAACGCCGTGCCCTTTCCTGCGTCCATTTTTCTTCAATGGAAAGGGAAACGAGGCGTTTTCTCAATTCCTCTCCGTTAGCTGGGCGTAGTTCCGGGTGCTTTGAAAGGCAGGCAAGCACGAGTTCGTCGAGCTCGGGCGGCACCTCGAGTTCGGTGCGCTTTGACGGCGGAGTCGGCTCGTCTTTGACATGGCGGTTCATCACTTCTGCGGGGTTCCTACCGTCGAACACCAGTTGACCGGTCAGGAGCCAGTATGCGACGCACCCTAGCGAGTAGACGTCGGCGCGTTGATCAGGTTTCTCACCCATCGCGATTTCCGGTGCCATGTACGTCGGAGTCCCCGGAGCAACCTGAGGTGCGGTAAGAGTCGAATCGGGTTGCGGCCCGATGTTCTTCACTAGGCCGAAATCCAGGATCTTCAAGAAGTCCACCGTGAGGCCGAGCCGCGTCGCGTGGAGGTTGGACGGCTTGACGTCCCGGTGGATCATTCCGCGAGCGTGCGCCTCACCAAGCGACATACACGCCTGCCGTAGGAAATGGACCGCTCGTTCTGCAGGCACCGGGCCGAATCTCTCAACAAGTGTCTCGAGATCCAATCCGTCCAGCAGTTCCATCACATAGTAGAAGGTGCCTGCGTCGCTCACTCCAAAATCATAGAGTTCGATGGTGTGCGGCGACCGCAGCGCTGCTGCGGCTTGAGCTTCGCGGCGGAATCTCTCCACTATGACTTTCGCCGCAGCTTGGGAACTCGCACCCAAGACCTCAGCCCGGATGATCTTGATTGCAGCAGGGCGAGCGAGCATTCTGTGGGTAGCGAGGTGCACTTCCCCCATTCCACCCTGGCCCAACACTTCACCAATCTGGTAGCTACCGAGTTCCTTTGCCTTAGAGGCCTGGCGCCCGAGACTCGCGATTAGGTGGGCAGGAACCACTGCGAGCCCGGCACAGATGTAGTTCGGCAGAAATGCCTGGACCGCCTCGGCCATAGTTGCATGAATTTCACCGACTCTCAGTATCGTGATACCGAGTGCCACTGGATCCATCGAAGCGGCTATCAGCGAGACGATGAACGTCTTGCCTACCGGATTCGGGGCAATCGACGGATACACCAGAATTATCAAGCAAACCCAGGAAATGGTCCCAGGAATGAGGAGGGGATGCCACTGATTCAATAGACCAAGGAGGAATGCACTCAATACCAGGTAGGTCAGGCCGATATTCGACAGTAGCAGAGGGGCATGGTGGAGGCGCCGTGCCACTACAACCAGCGCGACCGAAACGGCGAATCCAATACCGGCGATCAAGTTGCCGGGCATCGGGAACGTCGCCGCGATTCCTGCCTCCGGCAAGACTCCAGTCATGGGCCTAATGAGGCCGTTCGCGATGGCGTATCCCCATAGGCCAACTCCCACCATCCCAACAATCCCCACTCGCCTGCAGGAGTGTTCCAAAAGGTCTTTGGGCAGCGCCGAGTCCAAATTGTTTTCTGATGTTGCCATCTCGGCAATTGAGATGTTCAATTCTGAGTTCATACGGCGTTCCAGCTGTCGCGAATGTTCAGAATGCGAAACCTCCCTGTATGTACAGACTGTTTCTCTGCTCTAGACTCGTGCCCACCTCGCTCCTGGCAAAAGCGATACTGAGCGTGTTCGCAGGTACCAGGAATGATACCCATACACCACCGCCGACGGCGTTGTGCCACCTATCCGATGATTCCCCATCGAGGAATACGCGCCCGATGTCTCCCAGGCCAAACAAACCTATGTGCCCCGGCAACATGAAGAAGATCCTGCTGAGCCTTACGCGCAGCTCGGCGTTTGCATACACCGAGGCGTCTCCGCCGTATCGGTTTTGGCGACCAAGCCGAACACTCGATGCGTCACCGATGTACGCTGCATCGTGAAAGGGATACTCGCCCCACAGATTCTTGCCGCCCATTCGCAGAGCGAGCGTCGGTTGCATAGGAACGCTGGAAGTCGACAGATAGGTAGAGGCAGAGCCATGCACCTCCGCATAGGTGGTACGGACATCCCAAAGTCCGGGGAATACACCTGCCTCCAGGTCCACACGCACGCCACGTGTTGCCGCCGCAGGAACATCCCTTGTGTCGAGCGTCAGCCTGGATCGCCAACCTATTTGCCCGAATTTCCCTGTACCATAGAGATCAGGCATAGTCTCGAGATAACGGCCTGTTTGTTTGATCGTGCTCGAATATCTGATTATGGGGCCCGAAGAAAACGCGGCCCGCGCGGAAAACGGGACGGTCAGCGAAGGATTAACCGAATACTGCGTGTGGTTGACTCTGTAATACTCATCGTCATTCGGCCCAGAGAGGACAATCTCATTGCCGAACCCAAAAAACCGTAAAACTTCGATGCCAGAGGCTAATGCATCCACTTGCGCATAAGATCTGGAGTTGGAGCGGTGCAGTTGCATTGACAAATCGAACCGGCCGGTGCGTCCACCGGTCGAGTAGCCGGCGCGCAGCTGCACTCTCGATGCATATGGTAGATGCCGAAATCCGTACCTGATGCGATAAGCGCCGCCCCCCACGAACAGCCCCACATCCGGTCCGAAACTCGCCCACGGAACGCCACGATACATCCGGCCCCAATTGCGTGGCGGCAGTTCCGTCGGAGTGTGCTTTGGGGGCAACACAAATGTGCGGCGATCGATTTTCACACTATTCAGCCCCTCAACGCGGTCGCCATCGTCGGTGTAGAACTTCACACCGCCCACCTGTGACGAGTCCATCAGTACATCTTCGCCCGCCCCTCCAATGAACCGCACGGTTAGACCCGGCCACTTGCCACGTATCACCGCCCGATCGTCACCTCCATGCATGTAGATGCGCAGCTCGGAAGTCTCATCAGGTACGAACACCCTTCTGAAAAACGGCTCGGCCTCAGTACCGGCAAGCTCCGATACGAGTGTCACCGCAGTCGAACCGTCACTGCGGCGTTCCACGCTCACCGACTCGGCCGCATCCGTCCCATGGATGTCCACTTCACGCGCGAGCAGGCGATAGAACCTCTCAGCAGCAACGCCAAGCCGATCGCGCCGGCGCTTGAGCGCATGCGCCATCCGCATGCCGTCTATGGTCCGGTAGGAACCCGGCATCTGCGCTACAGCAGAGTCTATAACCGCGTCAGTGATCAGAACCTTGAGAGAAGTGGCCACCGAATCCCAGACTTGCCATTCTAGTTCGGAGAGGATCCAACGATCGAGTTCGCGCCCGTTCCACGTCAAACCGAGCATGTTTGGGTACCGATCGCCGAAGTTCACGAGCTGCGGGGTACTGAACCGGCCAATTGACAAGAGCAAGCCGTCGAAGCGCACGAAGGCTTGATCTCGGTCTTCCGGGATCGGCAACCAATGTGTGACGGATTCATCTCCGAACCGCGCCCACGTCCACTGCCCGCGATGGCGGTCCCAGTCGCCGATCAGCAGGTCGAGCAGGCGCGCGGCCAGTAGGGCACGTGCGTCGATCCGGTTATCCGAGCCTGCTCGAACACGGGCGAAGAGATCGTCGCTGTCGAGAATCTCAACTGCGCCAGCGAACGGAACGGCGTGTTCGGTGATTGCTCGTTGCTCGAAGAAGCCGAGCGTACCTGCGAAGCGCTCCCGGAACTCTCCGAGCGCCGGGTCATCGGGCAAGACGACCAGCTGCGGTTCACTATGGAGGATTCCTGCTGCCCTCATGAGTGGTGCGACCAGCGCCGGGCCTGCGGGATGTGCCGAACTCGTTTGGTCCTGCACCAACCGCTCGACGATCGTGCCTTCTAGTCCTGGTGGGAGAACATCCAGATCCTTGTCGACAGACCGAAAACCATACTGAAGGCCATCGTTGCCCAAGAAGCGCAGCGACTTGGTCTGGAAACCACCTCCCGCAGTGGTCGGTGTCAATCCACCGCCAGTGGTCTCCAGGTTTAGGATTGGAACTCGTATCTGGGCTCTCCACAGATCCCGATATTCGCTACCAAAGACAAACCGGTGCAGCCCGCTAGAATGGTAGTGAGTGCCGGCCGACACGGTTGTGTCTCGTACTGGATCCTGCTGTCGATTGACCGTTTGAGCACATGCGGCAGCTGGATATGCGCCAACGACAAACGCCACAAAAACGGCAGTCAGTCTCATCGAAGACATCGGAGATTCGAAAGTTGGTCGTCTACATAGGTTGAGCATGCGATTCCAGTGTTCGCTCTATGCCGGGTCTCATATACCAACTATCGTCTGCGCGGGCAAGTGCGGCGTATCAATAAGTACGGCACTTGGATAGAAATTCGCGTGTCACGCTACGGTTGTCCGCAATTATCCTGAAGAATTCATCCGCGTAGTCCAGAGCCCTGGTGCGATTGCGTCCACTGAGAAAACTCGCACCTTCGATTAGCGCCCTGATCTCCCTCTCATGAACCTCGAACGCCCCGAGCGAGCCGTTCAGCTCGTGAGGTGCACCACAAATTCCGCGGAATATTCGTTCGCGCACATTCCGTATCGGTACAGACGGGTCGACCGTGGAATATGGGGCATCAATCAAGCCCGCTTGATCGAAATCGAACGGTATCGGATACAACTGTCCACCAAGAGTTTCAAGTGGTACCACGTTGTGGCAACATAAGGAATCGTCGAGTGGAGCATAGACATAACTCCAGTCAGTGTTGCCAATGAAGTATTGGAAGACCTCGAACAGGGTGCGCTGCTCGACTTGGTATTCGTCCGGGGGTACTGCCTGGACTTTGAAACGCATCAGTTCTTTTCGGTCGGCAAACACGTCGTAGTTTTCAAGAAAGAAACCGTTGCGATCTGCCACGAGACGGCCACGCTCAGAATCGTAGTACTCAAAGCGGGCGAGGCGGACTCGGAGGCTCAAGTCGGTGACAACGTTGTAGATGCGATAGGCTAGGAACTCGAGCAATGCCAGCTGCTCGTAGGAGTCGCGATCCTTGCAGTGTGTGACTACCGGAACGGGGCTCTGACCGTCAAACGCCGTCCCAGCAGATTCATCAGAGAAGAACAACATGAGTCCTGGAAAATCGCAAATACCTGCACTCAGCCGTGTCTTACCTCGGGCGGCAACTTCCAGATATATGGTATCCTCCGGCGAGTTCGTGAATACCAATGTTGCGGGGAATCGCTCTCCCGCCTCGGAGACTAGCGTATGAAACGGAGCATCGATACGAACTCGCAGGGGGTCGTTCGACTCGAACAGCCCCCCTTGAGCGTTCGTTTGTACAGCAACTACTGAACAAAGGACCACTGACCGAGACACGAAAGCGTATCGCATTTTGTTACTGGTGTAGTCCATGAGTTCAGCTCACGAAAAATCACCCGCTTGAAATCATGCGTATAATCCGCGCAACTCCGCCGTCTTGGTCACTCGCTCCATCGCGACTACGAACGCAGCCACGCGCATCGGCACGTCGTACTTCAACGAGGCTGCAAGCACATCCTGGAACGATTTCCGCATGATGCGGTCCAACTCCTCCAGCACTCGCTCCTCCGTCCAATAATAAGCAGCCCGGTTTTGTACCCACTCGAAGTACGAAACAGTCACACCACCGGCATTGCAGAGAATGTCAGGGATGATGAAGACACCTTTGCCGTTCAGGATTTCATCAGCTTCAGGTGTCACAGGGCCGTTGGCACACTCCGCGATGATCTTGGCCTTGACGTTGTTGGCATTCCGGGCGGTAATCTGGTTCTCGAGTGCTGCTGGGATCAGCACATCGACGTCCAACTCCAGCAGGGCCATCGGGTCTTCCATTGGTTCCGCGGCGCCCGACTCGTGGAATCCGATGAGGCGACCACCGTTTGCCTTGGTCCACTCAACGGCAGTACCGACATCGATACCGGTGTCATTCCGATAGGCGCCTGTCACATCGGAGATCGCGACGATCTTCATGCCCTTTTCTGACAGGAGGAGTGCGGCGTTGGAACCGGCATTGCCGAATCCTTGAATGGCGATGGTTGTTCCATCCTGCTCCATTCCGAGATGCCTGATCGCCTCTTCCAGCGTATAGACCATCCCTTGCGCCGTAGCCTGTGTACGACCTTCAGATCCACCAAGCTCCAGCGGCTTTCCGGTGACCACTCCTGGTGCATGTCGGCGCTGGTGCATGCTGTATGTATCCATGAACCAGGCCATGATCTGTGGGTTGGTATTCACGTCGGGGGCCGGTATGTCTTGCTCCGGACCAACATCAGTTCCGAGCTCAGCGAAATACCGGCGAGAAAGCGCCTCCAATTCACCGAGTGACAGCTTTGACGGATCCACTACGATGCCACCCTTGCCTCCCCCAAATGGGATATCCACAACGGCGCACTTGATCGTCATCCAGAAGGCGAGCGCCTTGACCTCATCGCGGGTCACATCTTGGTGGAATCTCACCCCTCCCTTGGCCGGCCCGCGCATCAAAGAATGCTGTACCCGAAAGGCCTGAAAGACTTGGATACTCCCGTCGTCCATTCGGACCGGGAGCTTCAACTCGATGATCTTGCGAGGTTCGCGGATCATCGCAACCTGATTTTCAGTCAATCCCATGACGCGCACGGCTTCGTCAAACTGGCGTAGTGCATTCTCATACGCGTTCATCGTCATCAGCGGTGCAACACCCTGGGTCTTTCTTACGTCTGTCATTGAATTTCTGCCTCTTGAGGTTAGCGACGGCTGTACATCCGTCATTCGTTATACTCTAGAGTAGCAGTGGATCTCGGACAAGGTGCGTCGGACGGCGGCGACTCCTTCCCTCTTCAGCGAACACTCTTTAGACTCAGCGTCACGAGATTCTTCGAGCGACCGAATCCGGGGAGCGCCATGGCAGAACATGACACGATTGCCGTCATCGATTTTGGTGGGCAGTACGCACATCTCATCGCCACAAAGGTGCGCCGGCAAGGCGTGCATGCCGAGATTCGCCAACCGGAAGATCCCATAGGAGAATTCAGGCGTTACAAGGGCATCATCGTTTCCGGAAGTCCCAGCCTGTCGTCGCACGGAGAAGACTCCGAATACACCAAAGAGATCTACGATCTCGAAGTGCCCATCCTAGGCCTGTGTTTTGGGCATCAGGAAATTGCCAAACACTACGGCGGCAAAGTGCACCACGGCGGCCGCGAGTGGGGAAAAGCCGACCTTCACCTGACGCGTGAGCACCCCCTTTTCGAGGGATTGGGGCCGGTCGAGCAGGTATGGATGAGCCACTACGACTCAGTTGTGGAACTCGGTCCCGATTTCGAGGAGCTCGGTTACACGCCGGCCGCTGACGGATCAGAGCCGCATCGCTGCGCCGCCATTGGGTCAGACTCTCTGCGCAGGTACGGTTTCCAGTTCCATGCCGAGGTGGACGACACCACCCATGGCGACCAGATGCTCGCAAACTTCCTGTTCGGTATCTGTGAGTGCGAAGCGTCATGGAGCATGGAAAGCTTCCTGAACGAGGAGACTGAGAGGTTCCGCAAGCAGGTTGGTGATGGATCGGTCTTCCTACTTGCTTCCGGGGGAGTCGACTCGACGGTCGCAGCAGTGCTCATCGGGCGTGCGATCGGCCCCGAGAGGGTTCATCTGCTCCATATCGACAATGGACTGATGCGTTTGAACGAGAGCCAGCAGGTTGTAGAGACGTTCAAACAACTCGGCCTCGGCGACAACCTGCATTTCGTTGATGCGAGCGACGAATTCCTTACAGCCCTCGCAGGCACGACGGATCCGGAAGAAAAACGCCTTGTGATCGGAAAGACGTTCGTAGACGTAGCCCAAGAACAGGCTCGGCAGCTCGGGATTGAGAAGCACCTACTCGGCCAGGGAACGATATACCCGGACACAATCGAAGCCGGTGGCACGAAGCGGTCGGATACCATCAAGACCCACCACAACAGGGTCCCCATCATTGACGACATGATAGAGCGCGGTGAGCTTATCGAACCCCTCGCCGATCTGTACAAGGTCGAGGTGCGCGAACTTGGAGCCAAGCTCGGCGTGCCCAAGCAGGCACTGGCTCGTCACCCGTTCCCTGGGCCGGGCCTTGGAGTACGCTTGCTGTGCGGCGACGGTGTACCGGACCGGACCGGGTTCGAAGAAATCGAAGCTGACCTTCGCGAACTGAGCGCATCGTCCGGTCTCGATATGCTGGCGCTACCGATCAGGTCGGTAGGAGTGAAGGCAGATCTAAGAGCGTACGAACACCCGGTTCTTCTCTCTGGCGACGTTCCGTGGTCAAAACTCATCGATACAGTCTCGACGATCACGGCCGAAGTGCCGGGCATCAATCGCTGCATTTGGAACCTGGATGAGACACATCCCAAAGACTCCTACCCTCTCGCTGCAACGGTCACGCGTGAACGACTCGATTTGCTGCGCGAGGCTGACTACTTGGTTATGGATGCACTCGAACGGTTTGGATGGTACGACGAGATCTGGCAGTGTCCAACCGTGCTCGTGCCGTTGAGGTTTGAGGACACATCGGGCGAGTTGATCGTCGTGCGGCCGGTCAGATCACAACGCGCGATGACCGCCACCCCGGTGCAGTTACCCAAGGAGATGCTCGCAGAGTTGCGAGACTCGATCCTGGGTCTGGAGGGCGTTGGTGGGTTGGCGCTCGACGTGACTTCGAAACCACCTGGCACGATTGAGTGGGAGTGAGGGGAGCAGAGAGCAGGGAGCAGTTACGGACAACCAGGGTCTAGTCTCGACTAGTGTGAACGCAAAGCTACAGTGTCAATCCCGCAGTGACCGCCCACTGCTCCGTGCTCCCGGCTCCCGCCTTAGCGCACCCGAGTAAACGTCAACACCCGCCCGACTCCCACACGCACGAAGTCTTCACCAAACTCAGAGGCAAACGCCTCAATCGCCGCATCACCCGTGCAATGCGTCGCACCGACCTTTTGGACTCCCATCGATCTCACGGTTGCCACCGTGCTAGCGATGTGCGAGGCGTCGGCACCGCTCAGGTGAAAGCCTCCTAAGACTAGGTGCACGGGCTCATCGTTCAACTCACGAGCCCGGTCGAGCATGGCGACGACACCTGGATGGGCACATCCGGTGAGCACCACCAGGCCCTCGGCTGTGGGGATGATCAGAGCCTGTTCTGGTATGTCCTCACCCACTTGGCCTGTTGTGACAATTCCCGCAAGTACATCATCACCTGGTTGAGTCTCGATCGCGGTTGTCATAGCTGCCACCTGGTTTTTCACCCGCTCGTTGAACGCACCCAGCAAGTATGTCGGCGGCCGAGCACCTGTCTCGAACAGCGCCTCCATACCGCCGGTGTGATCCCCGTGATCGTGGGAGAAAACCAGCGCGTCGATGTCTGCGGGATCCTTACCGAGCGCACGGAAGTTCCTCATGAACATGTCACCGCGTGTGCCGGTGTCGAACAGGATCGTCTCGTCACCAGTCTCGATGAGAGCAGCGAAACCCCAATCTGTTTCCATGCCATCTACGTAGGCGTAGTTGTCGTAGATGATGGTGAGGGTGATGGGTTCTCCTTGGGCTTGTACCAAGCCGCCAGCGTAAGGGACTGCGAGAAGCAGTACAACGATTGTGAGAGCTGATGCATGCATCTATCTGACTCCCTCTGCGAGGTCAGCCGCAATACAAGGATGAATGAACTACTCCTTGCCTGCAACCAATAACGAGTCCGTGGCATTGGAAGTTGCAACGAAGTCTACTAAGCTAGTCCCGAATGCCGTCGTGGCGGCGCGAAATGCAGCACAGCAGTTTGTGAATTGACCCTCATCGCATCTGAATTGACTCCCAGTTGACTCATTCCTGCTACGTTGCCAGCCCTTAAAGGACCCGAGATGACCTCACTGTCGCCCCACTTTCGCGTGACAAACGTCAAGGAGGTCTGGGTGTGCATCCCAGAGGGCAAAGGTTCGGTTGGTCCCTATCTTACCTACAGGCCTCCGTTGCACTATCGATCCCCTGCCCGGAGTCGTAACTTGGGCAAGTCCTCGAGGATAGCAGGATCCAGTCATGTCGAATGACGTATTCGATCAGCTGAGCACCGCGCTTGCCAGCCGCTACACTATCGAGCGGGAGCTAGGACGCGGGGGCATGGCCATTGTCTACTTGGCGCAGGATCTCAAGCTCGAGCGGCCGGTAGCAATAAAGGTGCTGCGACCGGAGTTGGCGGCCACTTTGGGACCTGACCGGTTTTTGCGCGAAGTGAAGATTGCCGCACAGCTGAACCATCCACATATCCTGATGGTGATCGACTCGGGCGAAGTCTCGGGCTCACTCTACTACGTGATGCCGTACGTAAAAGGCGAGTCGTTGCGGGAGAAACTGGCCCGCGAGCGCGAGCTGCCGATATCTGAAACGGTACGGATCCTCAGCGATGTCGTTGACGCCCTCGCTCTCGCTCACAACCACGGGGTAATCCACCGCGACATCAAGCCCGACAACGTCATGATATCAGGGCGCCATGCATTGGTTGCGGACTTCGGCGTGGCAAAGGCGGTGAGTAGAGCAACAGTTGCCACGGACCTAACTACGGCTGGAGTCGCACTTGGTACACCCACTTATATGTCGCCGGAACAAGCTGCCGCCGACGAGCAGGTGGATCACAGGTCCGACATCTATGCGGTTGGTGTTCTTGCATACGAACTTCTAACCGGCCGTCCACCCTTCCTCGGCACGACACCACAGATGGTTCTCTCGGCGCACTTATCAGACACGCCTGACCCGCTCACCAAATACCGGAAGTCGGTGCCACCGCAGCTCGAGCAGCTGGTGCTCAGGTGCTTGGAGAAGGAACCTGCAGATCGTTGGCAATCCGCGGAGGATCTGCTACCACTACTCGAGGCGATGGCAACGCCGAGCGGCGGAGTTACTCCTGTTACTGCAGCACCGGTTTCCCGTGGGCGCGTCAGGAAGAACAAGGCAGTATTGGGTTCAATCGTTGTGTTTGGTTTGTTGGTGCCGGTTGCGTTTGTATGGTGGCTGTTGAACGGCCCCAACGGGACTGGCACGGCGGAACCGGTACCGATCGCGGTTCTTCCATTTGAGATGGTCATTGGCAGCGACGAAGACGAGTCGTTCGTGCAAGGTGTGAGAGAGGAAATCAGCACCCTCCTCTCGGGAATCGCCGGCCTGAGCGTCAGAGGGCATACGTCCGTTGTTCGTCTCACCCAAGGAGGTACCGACCCGCGCGACATTGCTTCACAGGTGGGAGTGGAATACTTCGTGGTCGGTAGCGTTAGTCGTTTGCCGGATAGTATCCACGTAAATGCGCGCCTGGTCTCTGTTGAAACCGAGGAGCTAGCTTGGGCCGACAGCTATTCCCGGCTGCTGACGGCGTCCAACTACCATGCAGTTGCGAGCGGGATCGCGCAGCAAATCGCTGAGGCACTTCACGTCACATTGTCTACCGCAGAACAGGAGGACATCGCAACACCGGCAACCGAGAGCATCGAGGCGCTGAACGCGTATAGGCTGGGGCGTTTCCACTGGACCAAGCGAACCTTTGCTGATGTCACGCGAGCAATCGAATACTTCAACGAGGCAATCGCAGCCGATTCAGGGTATGCACCCGCCTATGTCGGACTCGCCGACTGCTTTATGGCTATGGGCACTCAGGCGTGGTTACCTCCGTCGGAGGCTTGGCCACGCATGGAAGACGCGGTGATCAAAGCTCTTGAGCTCGACAGCCTCCTAGCTGAGGGGTGGGCATCCATGGGATACGTTCACCTCATAAACAGGCGGTGGTCGCAATCCCTACTGAGTGCACAGCAAGGCATCACCCTCCAGCCGGACTACGCAAGCGGTCGTCAATTCTATGCTGAGATACTCGGGATTCTCGGGGAACTCGAACTCTCGAAGCAAGAACTGGAGCACGTACTGCGCCTCGATCCATTCTCGCCGATGTTCGGTACCGACTACGGCGAGAAATTCTTCTGGTCTCGGGATTATAAGAAGGCAATAGAAGCATACGAGGGTGTGATCGACATGCACCCCACTTATCCGCTCGCGAGGCTCAGGTTGGCACATGCTCAAGAACAGCTCGGAATGTGGCAAGCAGCGCTGGCCAACTATGAAGGCGCAGCGGAATTGGCGAATGGCAGCCCTGCATACCTGGCAGAACTGGCACGCTTTCAAGCAATCGAGGGCCAGCGTGCAGAAGCTATGGTGCTATTGGATAGCCTCGAGAGGCTCTCAACCCATGAATACGTGTCAGGATACCATCTGGCGTTGGTGCACATGGGTCTCGGCGATACCGACGGGGCAATAGAATCCCTTACGGAAGCCGCGAACGAAGGCTTCTACCGGACACTGGAAATCAGGCTAAATCCTCAACTCGATCCGTTGCGCTCCGACCCTCGGTTTCAGGAACTCGTGGAAAGCGTAGGGTTTCCGAACTGACCCAGTTGCTCCAGCGTCCACTTGATGTACACCTGCCGAATCACACCGCACTCAACACCCTGGCAAATATTCGCTGATTCCCCCACATTCCACGCGACCATGGAGCGTGTGATGACCGACGAACCCAAACTCCTGCGCTGTGAATCAAGGAGCGGCACCGGTGAGTGCGGGTGGCACCTGCTTTCACCCGGACTGCTGGAGAAGGCACGGACGCGCGTGCAGCTCATCGCCTGGATCATGTTGGGCACGATGGCTCTCGGTGCGGTAATCGACTTCGTCTATGTCGGGTTCTTCGTTGATGACAGCGTTGTCGAGAGCATCGACGCGACCTGGATCTTCAGCACCGTCTTTGTGATGGCGATAACCGTCGGATTGCTGGTAGCGTCCTACAGCGCGCGCGTAACTCACGTCACGGTATTGCACCTCGCCCTTCTGTACGAGGTCGTTGCCTGTCTGTTCATGGCAACGTTCATAACGTGGATCATGTACGAGATTTCGGGACAAATCCCTTACATCACGTGGATAACGCCCCTGATCATCATGTTCCCGTTGATTGTGCCTAGCCCGCCGCGTGCGACTCTCGTTACGGCGATAATTGCCGCCACTACAAAGCCGGCTGGTTTGTTTCTCATCGAGCTGCTGACGTCAACTGACATCGACGCAGCCACATTCTTCATTTCCTCTGTGAGCCCGGCATTCGCGGTCGCAATAGCATACTTCAGCTCCCGTGTCGTGCATGGCATGAACGTCGACCTGGCGAAAGCTCAGCGAATGGGCAGCTACGAGCTGCAGTCACGCCTCGGGAGCGGGGGAATGGGTGAAGTCTGGCTGGCCAAACACAAGCTCCTCGCCCGCCCCGCGGCGGTCAAACTCATCAGCCCGGAAACCCTGCACCTGAAAACCGAGATGCAGCGCATCGCGCTCGCCCGCTTCGAACGGGAAGCTCAAACCACGGCCGCAATGCGTTCCCCACACACCATTCAGCTCTACGATTTCGGCATCGCCCAATCTGGTGCGTTCTATTATGTGATGGAGTACCTGGAAGGCCTCGATCTCGACGAGCTGGTCAAGAACCACGGACCGGTAGCGCCCGCCCGTTTGGCGTTTTTGCTTTCCCAGGTGTGCGACTCACTGGGAGAGGCTCACGAGCGAGGTCTCATCCACAGAGACGTAAAGCCCGCCAACATCTACGTTTGCCGCTACGGACGATGCGACGATTTCGTGAAGGTTCTCGACTTTGGCTTGGTCAAGACGAACGGCGACAGGGAAGATGACGTGAGCATTACCGCCGACGGCACCGTCAGCGGCACGCCGGCGTTTGTCGCACCAGAGCAAGTGCTTGGTGAGAAAATCGATGGACGCACTGACATTTACTCGCTAGGGTGCGCAGCATATTGGGCTCTCACCGGCACGTATGTGTTCCAGGGCAAGTCGGCGATGGCGACTGTGATGATGCACGTAAACACGACGCCGTCACCGCCATCTTCGTGCGGTGTCCAACACATCCCGAGCGCACTAGACGATATCGTGATGGCGTGTCTGGAAAAGGACCCGGCCAACCGACCTCAGACTGCCGATGAACTCGCCGAGATGTTGGCAAACTGCGATCTGGGCGGCGTGTGGAACAGACGGGCTGCCCGAGATTGGTGGGAAGCGAATGTGCCGCCCGGCGCGCAATCTGCTTGAACAAATTCACCAGTAGGAACGAATGCCCTCATTCATCTTCCAGACACAAAACCTCCGTCGGGTCCATCCGCCGGACAAGGTGGTCATCGACAACATATCACTAGCGTTCTACGCTGGAGCCAAGATCGGAGTGATCGGCGGGAACGGAGCCGGCAAAAGCACGCTACTCAGGATCATGGCCGGCATCGATCGTGACTTTCAGGGGGTGGCTCAACCGGCGGAAGGCACTCGGATCGGATTCCTCCCTCAGGAACCCGAGCTCGACCCGACCAGGACAGTGCGCGAGATCGTGGAAGAGGGCGTAGCGGAGACACGCGCGCTGCTCACGAGGTTCGAGGAGATCAGTGCCAAGTTCGCCGAACCGATGAGCGCCGCAGAGATGGAGCAACTGCTCGCCGAGCAGGGGAAGGTGCAGGATCAAATCGACGCGACCAACGCCTGGGATTTGGATCGCACGGTAGAGATAGCGATGGAAGCGTTGCGAGTTCCTCCAGGCGAGTTGAGCGCCGAGGTGATATCCGGGGGTGAACGCCGCCGAGTCGCATTGTGTCGTCTGCTACTCCAACACCCCGACATGCTTCTTCTCGACGAGCCGACCAACCACCTGGACGCGGAGTCGGTTGCCTGGTTGGAACGGTTCCTCGCCGAGTATTCCGGCACCGTCATCGCTGTCACTCACGATCGTTATTTTCTGGACAATGTTGCACAGTGGATTCTCGAGCTGGACCAGGGTCGCGGGATTCCGTGGCGCGGGAACTACTCCTCATGGCTCGAGCAGAAGCAAGAGCGGCTTCGAGTGGAGGAA
>CAYTDU010000013.1:0-23113 GCA_964436395.1 uncultured Gemmatimonadaceae bacterium
TATTGGATCGTATCGGTGGACACCGGCCAGAAACGTTGAGTGGCGAGAT
The DNA here is from genome assembly GCA_964436395.1 of uncultured Gemmatimonadaceae bacterium. Lineage (GTDB taxonomy): Bacteria > Gemmatimonadota > Gemmatimonadetes > Gemmatimonadales > GWC2-71-9 > JBDGYW01. Next base: position 50 of record CAYTDU010000013.1, read on the forward strand.
CGATCACGTACAAGCCATTGCCGCTCGTGCTCACGGCATCCACCAGATAGCCCAACTTCTCTCCGGCCTCGTTGAACTCGAAATCAGACACGTTGCCCAACACCTGCGTTACTCCCGTGGAGAGATTTCGCAATACGAGATCGGTGCCTTCGTGCTCGGCGTCGGGATCTGACTTGGACTTCTTGACGGCGACAAAACCGCTACCCTCCGCAAATGCGAACGAAGCGGCGTTTTCGATGACGATCGAGTCGCCCGTAGACAGGTTCACGAGATGAAACGCTGTCGGCACCGGCTCCTTCTGGTCGCGGAGGCGGTCCGCCTCCTCCTCGGTTGGTCGCACCAATAGCCCTATCCAGCGCGTATCGTCTGAGAACGATGGTGCCGATCCATTCGTTCTGGTGTATGAGGTTCCGTCCTCTAGGGACGAAATGTGTAGGGTCGCATCACCGTCGTTCGGATCGTAGCGGTATGTCACCCAATGGCCGTCAGGTGATAACGTGGCTTCCCGTATCCGATTCCACGGTCCGTAGTCATCGAGAGTGAGGACCTTGTCTTGTGCGTATGTGGCGACGGTCCCGGCAACCACGAGGACCAGGAGGGTAATAGACAACCGTTGGCGAGTGCGCATGCGGAAACTCCAGTGGTTGGTGATGGGTACGAATCTACCAGGATGCCCTATTCCCTCAACTCGACCGGCTACTGAATTGGCTCAGCGCAAGAATGGGATTATTATTTCGGTATTCGCAGTCCGGTTTTGGAATGCTCGTGAAACCTGGCTGCGTAAACTCAATACAGATGATGAACTCCTGACTCACGTCTCAAAAGGAGAATCGCAACATGACATTCAGAAAGTTGTGGATACCCCGCATCTCTTTCGTGTCCCTCTTGCTGATAGCGGCAATCGGGGCACCGCCCGCAGCCGCGCAGGACGGCAACCAGGGTTTGTATTTCACCGGCGAGTTGAGCACCGTTTCGACCTTTGGGAACTCTGAATCGCTGACACTCGGCCTGAGTACCACACTGGGGCATGTGTGGGAAGACGCTGAGCTGAAATTCGAGGGCGGTGCCGTGCGTACCGAGTCTCGGATTAAAACGAGAACTGCGTCCGGCACAGCCGAATCATTCACTGTTGCCGACGAAACCAGAACCGAAAAGACCGCCGAAGCCTATTATTTGCGAGGACGTTACGATCGTAACGTGAGCGAGACATTCTTCGTCTTCGGCGGAGCTGATTGGCTGCGCAACACCTTTGCAGGTATCGACAGTAGAACTCTGCTGGCGGCCGGCGCAGGTAACACATGGGTCAAGACAGAGACCACCCGCTTCAAGACCGACGTCGGCTTCACTTACACATTCCAGGACGACGTATTCGACAATCCGTTGATCAAGATGAACTTCCCCGGCGTCCGGGCGGGCTACGCACTTAGATCAACTCTCAGCTCGTCGACCGACTTCGAGAGTTCACTCGTCGGTGACTGGAATCTCGACAACACCGACGACCTGAAGCTCAACCTGGTGAACGCGCTGTCGGTTTCCATCAATTCGATGCTAGCGCTCAAGCCATCTCTCAAACTGTTGTGGCAGAACGTACCGTCGAGCACCGCAGTGCCGCTGTTCACTGGTGGTGTTGATACTGGAAATACCGTGCTCGCGCCCCTCGAGAAACTCGACAGCATTTTCACGCTGTCGTTGGTTTTGAAGCTGTAAGCCGCATCAATACTGAGGCGGGGGCGCGACCAAGATGGAGCGAGCTCAAGCGAAGTATCGAACCTGGCATTTGATGGAGGGGACGGTGAGTTCCTCCTCTTCGATCTTGCCCGAGGGATACGACAATGCACCCTAAACATGCAGAACCAGACCACCCGATCCACGAACTGGCAGCGACTCGATGGAGTCCCTACGTGTTCGACGATCGTCCAGTCAGCAATGCTGACCTTCGCTCGCTTTTTGAGGCTGCCAGGTGGGCAGCGTCGTCGTACAACGAGCAGCCTTGGCACTTCATGATCGCGACCAAAGACGACAAGGAGGAATACGAGAAGCTGTTGTCGTGCCTCGTGGATCTCAACCAGGCATGGGCGTCTCATGCTCCTGTCTTAGCTCTGGGTATAGTGCGCACAAATTTTCGCCACAACGACGCACCGAATGCCGTTGCTTTGCACGACTTGGGTCTCGCCGCAGCAACGCTCACATTCGAGGCGACTGCAAGGGGAATCTCCGTACACCAGATGTCAGGCATACTTCCGGATAGGGCGAAAGAGGTCTACTGCATTCCTGACGGGTTTGTCGCCGTTACTGCATTGGCAATAGGATATGCTGGCGACCCGAGTAACGCGCCTAAACAGCTGGGTGACCGAGATAGGAATCCTAGAACGAGAAGACCTCAGGACGAGTTCGTGTTTTCCGGCAGCTGGGGAAAAGCGGCAGGCATTTGAACATCCAACATCGAAGAAGGAACTTCCAACATCCAACGGGTGCTCACCTTTCCAACCGTTGGGCGTTGGATGTTCGGAGTTCAGATTCCCTTCCGCTTTACCTCCGTGAAATCTCCACCAGCCCCGCCTGCTCCATCGCCAGAATGTTGGCGGCTATCGCCTCTAGATCGATGTCTGGAGTGTCAGGAGTGACTACGTAGGCGAACTTCCACTCTGAGCTGTTGGTGGTCACGTTGCCGTACTCGGCGCGGATGAGATTGTAGATGTCCATGATGCTCCGCTCACCGTCGATTGACCATGCGATCTCGGTGCCGGCAAGTCCCCTAATCCGTCTGTCCATTGGGACATGCTGACTCACCTTTGCGGCTGCAGCTCTGTACTCCTCGCTGTAATACCGATATAACATCCGGGGCACCAAACGATCGTACCGTTGCGCCGCGTCTGTGAGTGTTGTTCTCTGTGGCCGCACCCCAAGTGTCTCGCACTGCTCGCTGTAGACCGCCTCGAGCTTGGCCGACTGAGCGTCGCGCACAGCTTCCAGTGTACCTGTCAATCGCTCGAGCAGCGAGTTGACTGCCGGTGCATCGGAGAGGTCGAGTACAGACCGTAAGCTTCCACGTGCTCGCTCGAAGGCTCCGTTGACCTTGTTCTGCGCGGCCTTGTGGCGTTCGTGGATTGCCGATGCATCAGCACTCAACAACCGTGCACTCTGGCGCGACACCTCAGCAATCCATTGTTCGCCGTTTGCAGCAACTTCCCAAGCGAGTTCCCTCGCCTCGTCTGCGCCGGCATTCGCGAGATAGTAGAAGCCCGCTGCTCCCATGAACGCGACACGTTTCATTTCCGTCGGGTCAGACACTTCCACTCTGTCAGCGCTGCTGTGATAGAAGTTGTCGGTCCAGTGGTTGAACTGCATTGCGGGGATCCCGGCGCTCAGAAACACAATGTGGTCGCTGCTCGAAATGAACGGCACCATCCTGTAGTTGAACGGGGCATTGTTGCCGGTCTGCGTTCGGATATCTGTTTGGTCTACAAACCTCAACAAGCTGCCAATCAAGTCGTTCAGGTAACTCGGCCTCGAGTCCGGCGTCATCTTCATGCGCAGGTAGCTATCGGTGAGCTCCAGATCCTCGCCTGGCATGTCGTAATTCATTGCCGCGATCAACCGGTCCTGTAGCTCTGGATTCGCATACATGAACGCGCGCGATCCGGATATCTCCGGAACCCACAGAAACCGAATAGTGCGACGCGGAGGTTCCAATTCGCCTTGCTCGATCAACTCTGCGAGTACTCTTCCGATTTCCAGAATGGTGGCAACGCCGGTGCAGTTGTCGTTGGCGCCCGGCGTGGCGATGCGCTCGAACAGATGCGCCACATGAATGAGTTCGCCGGCCTCTGGATCGGTACCAGGGATCGCGGATGACACCACGTTCATCCTGTAGGGCACGTACTGCGTGCGTACATGGGCCCGCATCACAACTCGCACACCAGCCTCGAGGAGGTCCCTGAGTTCCGAGAACTGCCGAAGTGACAGCACAAAACCAAAACCACCACCCTGTCCGCCACGGCGCGCCGACTGCCAACCGATCTGGTCAAGCGTATAGCCCGGATAGTCACCACCTGTCCCCGCGCTTCCGGTTCCGAGAACACCTGCAGCGCCGAACCGATCGACAGCAGGACCGAAGATCCTACCCACAGACGCATTGCCGAGTGCGATCTTCCCTGTGAGGTCCTTTCCGGCGTAATCCTCCGGACGTCCGTAGCCCACGTATACCACCTCCGCCTCAACATCACCGCTTGCGCTGCCACTCGCGAGTGCTGCCGGTACCATTGTCAGACTGGACATCTTTTTGAGTTCGGGTTCGACCATCCAGAGTTCGGCCTCCTCCGGCACCCATATCTCACCTGATGGGTAATAGTCCACTCTCACATCCGAGAGGCCGTACCGTTCGGCCAGTTCGCTGACGTAGGTCGTCTCAAAAAAGGTGCCGGTGTACTCCTCGACGGGGCGAATACGATTCACCGCGAGCATCTGCACATGTTGCAGTGCTAGTTCGCCGGAGACTTCGTGGAGAATGGGATCGCGAATATCGGCTGGCACGACGCAGCGGTCCGCCGAAACCTGGGCGGAGGCTGCGGACGTGAACAAGGCGCTGACCAAAACAACTGTGCTCAGCAGTGCGGTGCATCGCTCACCAGGATGGCCATTGAGCATCGAGAGAATCTCCTGTGATCTACATCAGTTGGAGTCGAAATCAGGCTTCTATCGTTCAGGACGGATTCTAGGTTGATGGACGATAGAGCGATAGGTAGAAGGGGAGAAAAGTTGAACCGGCCGCGGACGTACGCGGATCGACGCGGAAAACAGCAGTGTCTAGAGTGCCCCACCCAACCCACCAACCAACTCCGCGTATTTCCGCGTTCTTCTGCGGCTAATCCACTTTCGATATCACTCAATATCGGCTGAAGAAGACACAGGGAATCAATCAAGCGTTCCAAGTCAGAACGCAAACACCTGATTGAAACCCTATATAGAATTCTAGCGTCTAATAAGGTAGAACCGAAATGGAGCGCGTTGTGAAGCGGAAGATCACTCTGACCTACCCCACGGGAATCGTTTTGCTGGCGATATCGCGGGGCTACCGATACGGATTTGATATCATGGACATCTCAGGACTTCCGGACGGTACAGTCTACCCCGCGTTGCGGCGTCTGGAGCACGCTGGCTGTCTATCCTCTGCCTGGGAGAACAAAAAGGCTGCGAATGCCGAACAGCGGCCACCAAGACGGTACTACCGCCTCACGGCTGATGGAGAGGAAGCATTGGCAGCGGCGCGCGAACGTTTCCCGGGCCTCGATATGGTTGTTCCACCAGTTCAATTTCGACCAAAGGAAGCGTGAGCGGTGCGAGAAGACGATTGGAGTGTCAGACTCGCTCGATCGTGTATCAGACTGGCCGAATTATTCGTTGATGCAGACCGGCGCTCGGATTGGCGGCTCGAATGGGAGTCGGAACTCGAACACGCGAAATCACAACTGAGCCAGACACGCCACAACCGGCTCTCCACGAAGGTTCGATTGATACGCAGGTGTACTTGCTCACTGCGTGACGCGATTCTGGTACGGCGATTGGCGATATCTCGCAGGGATAACTCACCAAGCGATATCCCCTCGAACCGAATAGCGGTGTTGTTCGACAGTGCGCAGGATGTCCGGTTGGCTTTCCGTTCGCTGCGGAGGAAGCCTGGCTTCGCGTTCGCTGCCCTGCTTACAATCGCGCTGGGAATAGGTGCCACTACTGCGGTGTTCAGCGTGGTCGAGGCCGTGTTGCTCGCTCCCCTTCCTCACGAGGATGCCGACCGGTTGGTGATTTTATGGGAGACAGACCTGCGCCATACGCCACCAGCTATGCAGGTCAACGTTACACCGGCGAATTTTGCCGATTGGCGTTCCCAAGCACAGTCCTTCGAGGGATTGGCCGTGTACTCCATAGGCAGGGCAACGGTCACAGGTAACAATGAGGCGGAAATGGTGACCCGTGCTTGGGTAACCAGCGATTTCTTACCTCTGCTGCGGGGCAGAGCCGGTCTGGGTCGCATATTCGCCGAGGGAGAAGACTCCCCCGGTGGAAATCCGGTAACCGTACTGAGCTACGGGTTCTGGCAATCCCGATTCGGCGGGAGAACGGACGTTATCGGAAGAAGCCTCACCCTTAACGGGAGCGAATTTGAGATTATCGGTGTGTTGGAGGCTGATGTCGATTTCCTAGCGCGCGGGATTCAGGTCTGGACGCCCTACGTGCTCTCTCAAGCCGAGCTCCAGGACCGGAGGCGTCACTACCTGAACGTGATGGCCCGGCTGAAACCCGGCGTTTCTCACGAACAGGCACGAATCGAGATGGAGACCATAACCGATCGAATCCGGCTGGAACATCCTGAGTGGATGATTCAACGCGGTGTGAATGTCGTTTCACTCCGTGACCAGATGATCGGAAACGCTCGCCTCACATTGCAGGTGCTCTTCGGAGCCGTCCTGGCGGTGCTTCTCATCGCCGCTGTGAACGTGGCCAACCTGACCTTGGTCCAGGCGACGGGACGACGAACCGAGTTAGCCGTGCGGAGCGCGATGGGTGCGGGACGTTCTCGGCTGCTCAGACAAGCGATGGCGGAAAGCCTAACCATCGCCATTGTTGGTGGCGCTCTTGGTGTCGCGATCGCCGCGGCGGCCATCAACTCGATCGTCGTATTGGCACCCGCCAACATTCAACGGACTGGAGACGTGGGGATAGACCTACACGTGCTGGGATTCTCCATCGCTTTGTCAGTACTATCGGGAGTGATATTTGGCCTGGTGCCAGCCATTCAATCCTCCCGGGTGAACAACAGCAGATCGCTCTCGGGCGTCGGTCGTTGGGCGGGTGGTGCGGGAGGAAACCGCACGCGCCAGGCACTGGTTATCGGAGAGCTCGCACTGTCGATGATGTTGCTGATTGGCGCGGGCTTGCTCACGCAGACTTTCCGGCGCCTCGTTTCCGTGGATCGTGGGTTTGTCTCCGAGCGGCTCCTAACAGCCAGCGTGCGGCTGCCGCAACAAGCGTATCCGGACGACGCGCCGGCGAACGTACTTTACGACGAGATGCTCGTCCGAGTGAGGGCACTCCCACAAGTAAGCTCGGCAGGTCTCACTCGTTTCCTACCGCTCAGCGATGGTCCCTGGACCTTTTCCATGAAGGTTGAAGGACTCCCCACCCCACCAGAGGAGGAGAGACTGACATATGCCTACCAACCGGTGAGTACAGACTACTTTCGTACGGCGGGAATTGCGCTTCTGCGCGGCCGAGATTTCAGTAGTGCCGATAAGGCCGATGCCGTGCCAGTTGTGATCATCAACGAGGCGATGAAACAACAGTTCTGGGCGGATTCGGATCCTATCGGTAGCCGGATCTGCTTGGACCGCGACTCAGACGACACTCCCTGGCGCGAGATAGTGGGGATAGTGGCCGACGTGCGGCACGATGGTCCGCGTCGTGACGCCCGACCGACCGTCTATGGCCCTCACCATCAGGCATTTGACTACCTGTTGGACCGGATGAGGTTGGTGGTTCGCACAACCTCAGAACCTCTGGCTGTTGCACGAAACGTGAGTCGTATTGTTCGGGACATCGATCCCAATCTCGTCGTGTTCGACATACGGACGATGGGGCAGCTCGTGGCCCGCTCTGTCGCCCAACAGAGGTTCGCCATGCTCTTGGTGTTGGGGTTCGCCGGAATAGCAGCGGTCTTGGCTCTTGTCGGCATCTACGGCGTGATCTCCTACACAGTCAGCCAGCGCATACCTGAACTAGGTCTCCGCATCGCGCTCGGCGCTCAGCCGGGAGCGGTTGCCGGCTCGATACTGTCTCAAGGGATGAGCCTGGCCGTAGTCGGCATCAGCATCGGCGCTGTGGGTGCGGCGGCTCTCAGTCGAGTGTTGCAAAGTCTCTTATTCGAAATCAGCGCAACCGACCCGCTCACCTACGTCGTACTCGCGCTGGGACTCGCGATAGCAGCTGCCGGCGCGTGCTTCTTGCCGGCACGCCGTGCCGCGTTTGCCGATCCGATGGAGGTGATGAGGAGAGAGTAGGGCAAACGGCGATTGCAGGGTGCAGATCGAGACGATCTGAGATTGTTGATTGGCGGCGAGTTCAAGTCAGTGCAGGGCGTAGTCCGCCACGCATGCTGACGGGCGCGTCAGACTGATCAACAGCCATTCTGCACTCTGCAATCTCCATTCTGCACTCTGCAATCGCCCCTACTCCGCCTGCAACGTCTTCACGGGATCTACTCTCACCGCCCTGAACGCCGGTACCACACAGGCGAGAGCCGCAACACACCCGAACAAACCGCACACCGCCACGAACGTGACTGGGTCTGTCGCTTCTACGTTGAACAACTGCTGCTGCATCAGACGCGTGGCCCCGAGTGCCCCTGCCACGCCGACCACCAATCCGACGCCGACCAGGATCAGACCCTTGTTGAGTACCAGCTTCATTATCCTCCCGCCCGACGCGCCCATCGCTAGCCGAATTCCGATTTCGTGACCACGCTGCGCAACGTAGTATGCAAGCACGCTGTAGAGTCCGATTGCTGCGAGGAACACCGCCACCGAGCTGAACAGTGTGAGCGTCAACATGATCACACGTTGCCCACCGACAGATCTTGTGATGACGTCCTCCATGGTGGCAACACCCGCCAGTGGAACGTTCGGATCTCGTGCCCTGAGGATTTGGCGGACAGAATTGGTCACGGCAGCCGCATCTCCCCGTGTGCGGATCGCCAGACGCAGAGTCAGGTACGGCATCTGCCTGAACGAGTAGTACATCTGACGCGGCGGTTCCTGGTCCAACGCATAGGTATGTACGTCGCCGGCCACTCCGATCACTTCCGCAATCGCGGGTTCCGCGCCACCTACATCCACAGCCACCTGCCGACCGACGGCGTTCTGGTCAGGGAAAAGACCGCGCGCCATGGTCTCGCTTATGACGAGAACGAACGGAGAGCCCGTGACGTCGTTGTTTTCAACGTCTCTGCCGGCGAGGATTGGAATCTCCATTGCCTCGAAGTAGCCCGGGAGAACCGCGCGGTGCTCCGCGAGACCCGGCCTCGTTCCCTCAGGAGGTGGATTCTCAGGATCCCACGCGAACACGTTGCTATAAGAGTCGCGAATTGGCAGCATGCTGATTGACCCCACCGACAGCACGCCGGGAATTGCGCGGATCTCCTCCAACAGTCCTGTGAAAAACTGAATGCGAGACTCAGGGTCGGCGTACTCGTTGTTTGGAAGGTCGACCTGTGCCGTGAGGAGGTTCTCGGTTCCAAAGCCCGGATCCACCGCGCGAAGTCGTGCGAAACTCCTGATGAGTAGTCCAGCGCCGATCAGTAGCACAAGTGACAGCGCTACCTGCAGGATGACGAGCGAGCTGCGCAGACGCGTCCGGCCTCCGCCTGCCGACGTTCTCGTACCACCTTTCAGATCCTCTACCGGATTGGCGTTCGCACCAATCACGGCGGGAACGACGCCAAACACCAACGCTGTCGCCACCGAGAGCAGCAGAGCGAATCCCAGCATCATCGCTGAAAGCCCGATTTCGCGAATGCCCAATGCGTCCAGCGGCATGAAGTTGATGAGTAGTCGCTGGAAGAAGATGGCGAGTACTACACCGAACAGACCTGACGCGATCGCCAGAAGAGTGCTCTCAGTCAAGAGCTGACGCACCAAACGTCCTGTAGATGCTCCGAGAGCAGAGCGAACGGAAAGCTCAGCTGCACGACCAGTGCCTCGCGCAAGCAGCAGGCTTGCCACATTGCCGCACGCGATGAGGAGCACCAAACCAATCGCACCCATCAGCAAGAACAGGAGGTTTTCATACTGCGATGTCAGGGCCTCATGCAGCTCGGTTAGGTGGAGACCTTTGCCCTCGTTCGAGTCAGGATAAGCTTCTTGCAGCTGAGCAGATAAAACGTCTATCTGTGCCTGCGCTCGCACTAGCGAAACGCCTTCCATCAGACGGCCGACGAGCGTCCAGTTGTGGAAGCGCCGAATCCCTGTGTGAGGCCCACCATCTCGCATGGGAGCCCAAATGTCCACCGGATGTCTGAAGTAGAACCCGGCCGGCAAGACTCCAACTACTGTGGAGGTGAACCCGTTGACGACGAGAGTGCTCCCCACCACGTCCGGTGACCCGCCAAATCGACGCTGCCAATAGCCGTAGCTGATGAGGGCCACGGCGGGCTCAGACATTTCCGCTTCTTCGGCAGTGAACTGCCTCCCGATTATTGGTTGCACACCTAGCGTTGGGAAGAAATCCACACTTGCAAGCGTACCCGGGACCTTCTCCGGTTCGTCACCTCCTGTCACAGTCCAATCATTGGAGAACGAACGAATGGCCGCCAACGACTCGAAAACCTCGTTCTGGTCCCGGTAGTCGTAGTAGTCGGGCGCCGAAACATTCCAGCCTAGACCTTGGGAATAGGAGGTCCGGCCAAGAACGAGTCGTTCGGGTTCCGGATACGGTAGGCTCCGAATCAGCACCGCGTCGGTGACGCTGAACATGGCCACATTCGCGCCGATTCCAACGGCGAGTATCAGCACCGAAATGAGCGAGAACGCCGGGTCTTTCAGGAGCGTGCGCGCCGCGAACTTGATGTCATATAGGAACGTCTTCATGGGGAACTCTCTCCGCATGGGAGGCTGTCTTTGCGCTGATCCGCCATGCGGACTCGAGCGCCGGAACCGGCGAGTTAGGAATTCGAGAGGCAGGCGGAACAGAAAGCGAAAGGTTTGGCTCCAATACCAATTGCGCGCGGCTCTGATTCCTGCCGACCCGACGCGGTGGGAGAAGGCTTCGTGCAAGTCACCCAACGCTTCATGGGAGGTACTACGCGGGAGTAGGAGCGTAAGCAACGAGACCGCAACACTTGGCGGCAGATTGCCGTCTTGCGGATGGGAACCAGTGGCACGGTTCCTACTCACTTAACCAACTCCAATCCATCCCACATCCTGGTGAGCGCGTTGCGCGATTCCTGCAGCATCTCGCGCGCTGCCGCAGAGACATCGTAGTAGCGCTTCCCACGGCCACCGCGCTCCGGAGTGGCATCGGCCAATCTCGACGTCACGAGCGCCTTTTCCTCGAGACGCCGCAAAGCGATGTAGACGGCGGCATGAGATACCGACCTGCCTGTCTGCGCTTCGATCTCGTTGATGACCGGAACGGCATATGCGCCGTCGCCAACCCGCAAAATCGCAAGCAGCACCAACTGCTCGAACTCTCCCAACGATCGTTTTGCCATTCTTCTCTCCGGCACGCCATCAATTTCTAGCGAGTTAATTCCTAACAACGCTAAGTACCGTACGTGATATTCTGATATTCGGATTCAGCGGATGGTTGGAACTGCTGGATGTCGATACTCGCCGCTAAGTAGTTCCCGAAAAAGCCCACAGTAGAACACCTGATTCCGGAGTCTCACCAAATACGCCTTTCTTAATGTGCAGTCTTCGGCCCTCACTACTGGCCACACTGCCTCGGTCCGAGGCATGGACACCGTTTGACTGTGGTGCCGCCGTGTACCACGCGACTGTATTTCGCCGAAGACATCACATCAATCTGGAGGCGTATAATGTCCAGGCTTTTTCCGAACCTATGTTCTCCGGGAAGTATCGGGACGTTGGTTCTGAAGAACCGAATTGTGAAAGCGCCCCAATCAACGGGGATGAGCAACATGGACGGATCGGTGAGTGACAGGCTGATCCGTTACTACCGAGAGCAGGCCAGAGGGGGATCTGGTCTGATCGTCGTTGAGTACGCGTTTGTCGACGAGATCGCGAGCAAGTCAGCACACTGTCAACTCGGAATCTGTGACAACGAGCATATTCCAGGGCTTGCATGGTTGGCTGAGACCATTCAGGACGAAGGTTCTGTTGCAGGTATTCAGATCGAGCATTGTGGGCGACAGAAGTTCTTGGGCACCAAGCCCATCAAGTCCGCTTCCGCCAGTACATGGCCGGCGCTGTATCGCCGAGTTGGTACGGACGCCATACCTGAGGCGCTGACGCCGGAAGAGATTTCGACACTAGTGGAGGCGTTCGGCGACGCTGCGGTCCGCGCAGTCATGGCAGGTTTCCAACTCATCGAGATTCACGGCGCGCATGGTTACCTCATTACGAACTTCCTCTCACCCTACACCAACAAGAGGACCGACATCTACGGGGGAACGCTGGAAAACCGAATGAGGTTCCTGGTCGAGGTGGTAGAGAATATGCGCGGAAAGATAGGCCCCGATTTTCCTCTTACCGTGCGTCTGAGCGGAACCGACTATGAGCCAGATGGATTCGGAATCGACGAGACCATCGAAGTGGCCAAGAAGATGGAGCAGCTCGGCCTGAACGCCATACATGTTTCCGGCGGAGACCACCATCAGATGATCCATCAGGTCAGCCCGATGATGGTGGGGAGGGCTCATAACGTCTGGGCGGCCGAAGCGATCAAGAAGGACATCGATGTCCCCGTGATCGCGTCAGGCTCCATCACAACGCCCGACATCGCCGAAGCGGTAATCAGGGACGGGCAGGGCGACTTCGTGGGTCTCGGACGACCGCTTTGGGCGGACCCGTATTTCCCGATCAAGGCCGCCGAAGACCGGCCCGAAGATATCCGCCCTTGCATTCGCTGCAACGAAGGATGCCTGGAAAGGACGTTCTTCCGGTTCAAGGCGGTGACGTGCGCGGTCAACCCGACAATCGGTCGGGAAAGTCTGCTGGACATAGCTCCGGCCGAGAAGGAAAAGAAGGTGGCAGTGGTCGGCGGTGGGCCGGCGGGAATGGAGGCAGCACGCGTGTTGGCACTCCGTGGCCATGAGGTCACGCTATTCGAGAAAGGGAAACTGGGAGGCGCATTGCACGAGGCGTCGGCGCCCGATTTCAAGGAAGACATTCGGTTCTTCATGGACTATCAGATCAACCAGGCCAAGAAGTCCGCGACGATTGTCGAGAAGGAAGCCACTCTGAATGACTTGAAAGATCTTGGCTGCGATACGGTTGTGGTTGCCACAGGTGCACAACCCATTGAACTCGAGATCCCAGGTCAGGACAAAACCATCGTCAAAGATGTCTGGAGCATTCTGCACGGAACGGAAGATCTCGGGAATAGTACCGTAATCATCGGAGGTGGTCTGGTAGGTGTCGAGGTAGCTCTGGTTCTCAATCAACGGGGCGTCGACGTCACGATCGTGGAAATGTTGCCCGAGATCATGGCCGATTGCGCCACCACCGACAAGATCGCCTATGCTGAAGCAATAGCCACCAAGAGAATCAAAGTGCACACACGCGAACGGCTGACGGCGGTCCTGGATGACGGTGTTGAGGTTGCAGATGCACACGATGTGATCCACAAGATCAAGGCGGACAGCGTCGTTTTGGCTATGGGATATTGCCCAAATAGAGAACTCGCAGAATCTCTGAAATCCGAAACCGAAATAGAGGTGTACGAGATCGGAGATTGTCGACGACCCGGAAAAATCTACGACGCCATACATACGGCGTACAAGACTTCTCGCCGGATCTAGCTCGGGTTCACCTATGCCGGTGCGGTGCCATGTCACCGCACCGGCATCAGCCCTGGTTTGCAGGAGCAAACGAGGTGGAACAATCCTAGGTCATTCCGTTCAAACCCGGAACACCACCGCAACCGCTATCAATACAAGCGGATCGGAGGTCTCGAGCAAGCCCAAACCTGCGGCTTTGATTCGCACTCCTGAGTTGAACATCCGTACGACTGCATCAAATGACCCTATCGACTCGTCTCCGTTGTGGTGCACGATCACTGTGCCTTCGACAACTCGCACAACCGTGTCATCGTCGAGCGTAAAACTCCTATCCTCGATATCCACGCCTACAACGGTTCCTTCGAAGTGTTGGATTCCCGGGGCGACGACGTAAAACGCCACTTTCACGGCGAGCAGCCTCACACCCTCAGCATTCGATACGCCGATCGGGTCTGGTTTCCCGACACCGGCGGCAACCACAACTCGCCCGTTCTCCAACGCCTCTGCAACTGCACGGAGAGTGCGCAGTGAGTGAACGTCAGCAGATTGGAACCAAACGACAGTTTCATCGTTCACACGAACAACGGTGCCGTTCTTGAGGGTGAACGTGTGCGCATCCAGATTGACCGACTCAACGACGCCGTGGAACGCGATCAGATGTGGCGGCTCCAGAACGAAGACGATCTTTTTTGCCTCGATAACCAACGTATCTTCCAACTCGACCACTCCGATCCCAGCGGCAACAACTGTACGCCCAGCCTCGACCGCCTCGGCTACCGCCTCGAGCGAACCGAGCCGATGGTCTGACACGGCGGATATCGCTCCAAAGGAGATTTCCGTCTCAGCTGTAACACGAATCGTCGTACCGCCAACTAACGTCACGGTGCTGTCCGTCGGGTTCACTTCATCCACCAAACCGCGGAACTCCTTCATAGGAGGTGACCTGATTACGAACACAATCTTGACTGCCTCTAGCAGCAGCAGGCCCTCTTCCACCACAACACCAGCCCCGGCAGTCATGACAATCTTCCCATCCTCCAGGGCCTCGGCTACTGCCTCGAGCGAACCGAGGAGATGCGTCTGAGCCGCCTCGAACCGAATTTGGGTTTCAGCCGTGATCCGAACTACCGGCCCCTCAACCAGCGTTACCGTGCTGTCGTCGAGGTCAACAGATTCGACTTGACCATCGAAGTGTTTCACCGGAGGCGGTTCAACCTCGAAGACTACCGCGATTGCCACGAGCCTGTGCGGATCCTCACTCACGACGACACCGACCCCGGCGGTGAAGACCCTGTTGCCCTCGTCGAGCGCCTGTTTGACCGCCTCTGGCGAAGGGAGGCGGTGGTTGTCACCGTCTTCGTACCTGATTTCCGTCTCACCGGGGATTATTCGCACTTCAGGCCCGTCTTTGATCGCAAAAGCCTGGCGATCCAGGAAGACCTCCTCCACCTCGCCGCCAAACCGCTCCTTTACTAGATCCGGTCGCTCTCGCTCCAACCGGGTAATCCCCTCGCGAATGCGGATCTCGAATTCACGAGCCAGAAGAGTCATCCAACCATCAGGGAATCCCTCGGGGTTCCGCTCCAGATTGTCACGATTGATGTTCATTTCCAGAACGCGGCCCTCACCTTCTCCAAGCAGCCGAATGTATGCCGCGGTGAACGTTTCATCATCTGGTGCTTGTGGGGCTGCAGGTGCCGGTCGCATTGCCTCGATGGCGGGAAAAGCATTTGTCGCCAACGCGGCACGTACTCGCGTAAGGGCAGTCTCGGTGTCGATGGAACCTTCCTCGTCGCGAGTCGAGAACTGAGTGTTCTCGTCGAAGCCGATCCTGAGGTCCTCTATGTTGAGAACGAAGTACCCTCCGCCTTCCTCCACCTCAACAGCAACAACTCGCCCCTCAACACGTTCGTCGTCGGTGAGTGATGCCTGGGATTTGACTTCCAGCTCCTTGATGACAACACCCTGACGGTAGAGGGCTATCTCCACTCGGGCCGCCTCCGCTTCCAGCGTATTGGCCAGCTCCATCAGGCTCAGGTCGGTTGAGAACTGGGAAACCTCATCGAGTTCATCGGGGCCGGGGATAGTCTCGCAGGCAGTTCCGAACAACAGCGCGACCACACAGCCCAGCGATGCGGCAACTTTGCGTACACTGAAATTCTCCAAAACACCCTCCGATCTGCGGTCGATCTCTGAAGACTGCCCCAACCTCAGCGCTGTGACACAATCCAGTGGCGTTTCGGCCGGATAGTCGGACTTCAGGGATTTGTAGGAGTGAAACGTATCACCGCGTACGGGCAACGGCGGTGCTCGCCTTCACGCGCCGAGCGTGATGCCCGTCACGTGGCCACCGCTGGCGCACCAGGATCGAGCGTGGCGATTCCACACCCTCACGCAGCCTGAAAGCCAAAGCCGAGTATTCCTAGTTGAGACCAACTTTTTCAAGGAGTGGACCATTCGGACAACTCGAACTGCGAGTTGATTTTCACGACCGAGAGCATTTTCTAGTCGCGTCGGGGGTTTCGCCCGTGTTGTCTTGCCGGTAGTTTCGCGATCAGGAATGGGAACTTACCGGCAATCTGGAGACAGGATGAAACAGGGGCTTGCGTTGACTGTGCTAGGTGTTGCCGTGTTAGGGTGCACTGCCGATTCTGGTGACGAGTGGATTCCGCTTTTCAACGGCCAAGACCTGACCGGCTGGACTTTGAAAATCGTGGGCAGCGAGCTTGGCGAGGATCCGTGGAACACGTTCCGTGTGGAAGACGGGCTTCTAACGGTGAACTACGAGAACTACGATACGTTTGACTCACGGTTCGGGCACCTATTCTACGAGCAACCGTTTTCCCATTATCTACTTAGAGTGGAGTACCGGTTCGTTGGAGAGCAGCTGCCCGATGCACCGGCGTGGGCATTCAAGAACAGCGGCATCATGTTCCACTCGCAAAACCCTCAGTCTATGCTCGTCGATCAGACCTTCCCTATCTCATTGGAGGCACAACTACTAGGTGGCAATGGTGTCGAGGAACGGCCGACCGCGAACCTGTGCACTCCCGGCACGCACGCCGAGATAGACGGTGTATTGGTGGAGGATCACTGCATCACTGCCTCAGCACCCACCTACCACGGCGACGAGTGGGTAACGATGGACCTTCTGGTGTTGGGTGATTCTCTCGTTGCACACATCATCGAGGGCGACACGGTGCTGGCGTACACCCATCCCGTGATCGGTGGCGGATCGGTAAACGTATTCGACGAGACTGTGAAGCAGGACGGCACTCGACTAACTGAGGGTTACGTCGCACTTCAGAGCGAAAGTCACCCCATTCAATTCCGGCGAGTGTTACTAAAGAGGATCGACCCCTCATCGCATTGACACCTTCTATACCGGCTGCGATACTCTGCGAAGTTAGGCACCAAGGAGAGGGAGCTACCATGGATCGTAGGAACTTTTTCGAGCGGACCGGGGTGGCGATTGCAGCCACATCAGCGGTAGCGAGTTTGAGCGCTTGTTCCAAAGCCCCCCCACCATATGTCGGCGCAGCGGGGATCGGCATCTGCGACTGGAACCTCGGCCCCATGTGCGACCCAGAGCAGATTCCCAAAGCCCGGGAGGCGAACCTGGAAGGGATCCAAGTTAGTGTGGGACGCGCGCCGGAGGACATCCCGCTTAGGGAGCAATCGGTTCGGGAACGTTACCTGGAACTCGGCAGACAGCATGAAGTCACATTCCACTCCATCGCGGCAGGCGGCCTACTCAACGATTTTGCTTTGGCGACAGAGCCGCGGAGCGCCGTTTGGGTGATAGACGCCATCGAAGCCGCCGTCGCACTCGGCGCAAGCAACGTGCTAATGGCGTTCTTCGGAAACGGCGATCTCCGGTTCAAAGACGCCGCAGGTGAATTCGTGAACCAATCGGACGGCGAATTCGCCTCATACCAGTTGGACGAAGAGAAGGTCACAAGCGTCGTGAACACACTCAAGGAGATCGTTCCTCGAGCGCAAGATGCCGGCGTTGCGCTGGGCCTCGAGAATACGATCACCGCCGCGCAAAATCTAGAGATCATCGACCGTGTTGGTTCAGAGTGGCTCCAGATCTACTACGACGTGGGTAACTCGACAGGCAACGGATATGACGTGCCTGGAGAACTGCGGACAATCGGCAACAGCCGTCTGTGCGAGGTCCATCTCAAGGACTGGAATACGCCGTTGCTGGGAAGTGAAGAAGGAATGGTAGATATGCCTGCCGTGGCGGCAGTGCTTGACGAAATCGGCTACGACAAATGGCTGGTTCTGGAGACCAGCGGCCGCGAGGATCAATTCTTGGAAGACACGCGGGCCAACG
The DNA here is from genome assembly GCA_964436395.1 of uncultured Gemmatimonadaceae bacterium. GTDB lineage: Bacteria > Gemmatimonadota > Gemmatimonadetes > Gemmatimonadales > GWC2-71-9 > JBDGYW01. Next base: position 17,902 of record CAYTDU010000013.1, read on the forward strand.
TGGCTTGGGCAAAACAGACCTTTCACAGGGTTTGATCCACTGAGTGGGTACAAGCCAGCCAATCAGCCGGTAGGCGAACTGAGCTTGAGGCATATCTCTTGAGCCGGCTGCGAACACTCCGGCAAGCTGCCTATAGGCCAGTTGCCGGAATGGGCAGGCTGAGTCGCAAGCCGTTTGTTTGGGGCGTCATTGTAGGTATGGTGATGATCTGGCTCGTGCGCATCGGCAACGGTTACACGTCCAGCAACGAGTTCTGCGAATCTTGCCACGTTCATCCCCAAGCATTCACCTCATGGCAGCAGTCCACCCACCATGCCACAGCCAGCGGCATGGTCGTTGACTGCGTCGAGTGCCACTTACCCCCTAGTGGTGTTGCGTACGCAGTCGAGAAAACGCGACTCGGTGTGCGCGATGTCGTCGGCACAGTTTTCAAGGACGCCGAATCGTTCGATTGGGAAGCCCGATCGCGTCTCGAGCATGCTCGCGATTATGTGTTTCGTGAATCGTGCATGGATTGTCATCCGAACCTCTTTCCACTAGGACTCACCACCAAAGGAGACGAGGCGCACCTCTACTACGAGCTGCACGCGAACGAACTTCGTTGCTTGAACTGCCACCTGCAGGTGGGTCACTATGATCCAAATGCTCCCACAGAGATTGAGTTCGGTCTCACTGACGAATCCCCAACGGAGATCTTCGAAGCACCGGCAACTGTGGATAGCTTTGCCGACTACACCGAGTTTATACCTGGCACCACTGTCAGCTTCGAGATGATCGCAATCCCCGGCGGCACATTCGAGATGGGCAGCCCAGAATCCGAGGGTTATCGACGGGAAGACGAGGGGCCGACTCATACCGTGACAGTGAGCCCCTTCTGGATGGGACGCGTTGAGGTCACGTGGGACGAGTTCGAGGCATGGTACGCGGCTACCCGTGCTGAAGGACGCACTGATACGAGGGTGATGGAGGACGCCGGTGTCGATGCGCTGACAGGAGCCACCCCACCCTACGTACCACCAGATCAGGGATGGGGAAGGGGCAGCCGGCCGGCCATCACGATGACTTTTTTTGCGGCGGTTCAATACACGCGCTGGTTGTCTACCGTGACGGGTAAACGGTACCGACTGCCGACCGAGGCCGAGTGGGAATACGCCGCCCGCGCGGGAACCCGGTCGGAGTACTTCTTTGAAGGTGCGCCACGAGACTACACCGAGCGGCGATTCTGGAACCGTCTTTTGGGGGCGAATACCGCGGTGATCGACAGTTTCGTGATCCACGCGGGTAACAGTGGTGAACGCACGGCTCAACCGGACGCAATAGCACCGAATCAATTCGGGCTGGTGAATATGCTCGGCAACGTCCGAGAATTCTGCTTGGATTGGTATGATCCCAACATCTACCGGGAACGAGCGTCACGGAGTGGGCCGGAGGTGGACCCGCTCGGTCCAATATCGGGAACGGAACACGTCGTAAGGGGCGGTTCGTTCAGGCACGATCCTGCCGATCTCCGCGCCGCCGCCAGAGATTTCACTCGGCGCGATGTTTGTCAGGTCACAGACCCCCAAACCCCAAAGAGCATGTGGTGGTATTCAGACTGTTTTGATGTGGGATTTCGTGTAGTATCAGAGTTCGTAGACACCGTCAAAGGAGCCGAACGATGAGCGAAAAGATGGATGAACCGAACCGACGTGAGTTCTTGGAGACAGTTGGGGCTATCGGAGCAGTCGGTGCCGTCGGGGCTATGGTGGCAGGATGCAGTGAGGGTGGTGGCGAACAGTACGCGAACTATCCATGGCCGCCGCTTCTCGAGCAGGCTCCCGACGGTCCTGTTCTCAGAGCCGGGCTCATCGGTTGTGGCGGGCGTGGGACCGGCGCGGCCAAGGACTTCCTGGAGGCCGGGCCCAATCTGGAGATCGTGGGTTTGGCTGACTACTTCCAGGACAGGTTGGACAACTGCCGGAACAATCTGCGTGAGGAAAAGGGAGTAGAGATACCGGATGAGATGTGTTTCACGGGCTTCGACGCCTACCACGAATTGCTGGAGCATGACCTCGACCTCATCCTGACGGCGACGCCTCCCTACTTCCGGCCAGAACACTTCGAGGCCTGCGTAAACGCCCGCAAGCACGTGTTCATGGAAAAGCCGGTTGCAGTCGATCCGGTTGGTGCCAGATCTGTGATGGCGTCAGCACGGCGGGCTGACAGTCTGGGATTGAACGTCGTGACCGGAACGCAGCGCCGCCACCAAAGCGACTATGTCGACACCTTCCGCCAGGTGACGCAGGGCGCGATCGGTGAGGTCGTGAACGCAAACGTCTATTGGAACGGTGTGGTGCCGTGGTGGCGCGAACGCGAACGCGGATGGACCGACATCGAGTACATGCTGCGCGACTGGGTCAATTGGACCTGGCTGTCCGGCGATCACATCGTCGAGCAGCACGTTCACAACCTCGACGTCGCCAACTGGTTCCTGGGTGACGCGCACCCGGAGAAAGCCGTAGGCTTCGGCGGCCGTTGGAGACGCCCCAGCGGCGACCAATACGACTTCTTCAGCATCGACTTCACGTACGAAAACGACAAGCACGTGCACAGCATGTGCCGGCAGATAGCCGGTTGCGCCAACAACGTGTCGGAGTTCGTGCGCGGCACCAAGGGATACACCAACTGTGTGAATGAGATCAGAAACACCGACGGCAGTATCAAGTGGGAGTATCCCTACGAGACAGACGAAGCTGGTGAACGCGTTGGCCCGAGACCGTACAAGCAAGAGCACATTGATTTCGTGACAGCCATCCGCAGCGGTCAGCATGTGAACGAAGCTGAGAAGACAGCTGTTGCCACCCTTACAGCAATCATGGGCCGAATTTCCTGCTACACGGGGCAGGAAGTCACCTGGGATGAGATGATGGAGTCGGATCTCAAGTTGGGACCGGATCAGTTGGAGTTGGGGTCATCCGATCTGGTCCGTGCGGTTGTGCCGGTACCCGGAACAGCCTGAACGAAAGCGGCGCAGCAAGCAGCCGGCAGGGGATGCCTTTCCTTGTCGGCTGTTCTGTCTTGACTCGCCTGTTCACTGGCGGATATTCCTCCACAATTCCTAGAAATCCCGGCAATCTCTCTGCGGAGGTCCCAATGTGTGCCCTGCGTTGCAATCACTTGTTGGCCGCATTGCTGGCGGCTGTCGTACTGCATGTGGTCGGCCTTGTCCAAGCGACAGCTCAGCCCGCACCTGAATCGTACAAATCGCTCCATTGGAGGTTCATCGGTCCCGAGGGGAATCGATTCAGCGCCGCAGCGGGTATTCCCGGAGATCCCCACACTTACTACATCGGAGCGGCTTCAGGAGGTATCTACAAGACCACCGACGGAGGTGTGCACTGGGACGCCATTTTCGACGATATGCCTGTGCAGTCTATTGGCGCTCTCGCGGTCTCGGTCAGCGATCCCAACGTCGTCTGGGCAGGCACGGGTGAAGGCAAAATCCGGAGCCATATCTCCTTGGGCGAAGGGATCTACAAGTCCACCGACGCGGGAGAGACATGGACACTCATGGGGCTGGAAAACACGGGGAGGATACCCCGGCTCGCAATCCACCCCTCAAACCCCGATATCGTCTTCGCCTGTGCATTGGGTCACGCGTACGGCCCTCAGCCCGAGCGCGGTGTCTACCGCACCACAGACGGAGGCGAGACGTGGGAGCACGTATTGTTCGTGGACGAGAACACCGGTTGCTCCGACATTGCGATGGACCCGAACAACCCGCGGGTTATTTTCGCGGGCAGCTGGCAACTGATGATTCACACCTGGGGCCGCTTCAGTGGCGGACCGGGTGGCGGGCTTCACGTTTCCAGAGATGGCGGTGATACCTGGACGCGGCTCGAAGGACATGGCCTACCCACCAAACCGGTAGGCAAGGTCGCAGTGGCAATCGCCCCATCCAATACACAGCGCATCTACGCGCTATTCGAGACCGGTGACGGTATACCCTGGAACGGTGAGCCAACCGAAGACGGGCAGGTATGGCGATCTGACGACGGCGGGCACAACTGGACCAAAGTCTCGCGTAACCGAAACGCGATGGGGCGTCCTCACTACTACTCGCGTGTGGTAGTGTCAACCGATGACGAAGACGAGTCTTACTATCTGACCGCGTCATTCGCGGTATCACTCGACGGGGGACGCAACCTCACCACGGTTCCACGCTCGCGCGCGCCAGGGGGCGATCACCACGACATGTGGATCGACCCCACCAACGGCGACCGCATGATCGTCGCACACGATCAAGGCCTTTCGATTTCAAACAACCGTGGGAAGACTTGGTTTAGACAGCGACTCACCAACGCGCAGATGTATCACGTGACCGCAGACAACGCGATTCCTTACAACGTTCTGGGCAACAAGCAGGACGAGCCCACATATAGGGGCCCCAGCAACAGCCGCTTGGGCGGGAGAGGAATTCCGCGCGGCATGTGGCACCATGTCGGTGGTGGTGAAAGCGGATTTGCCACCCCTGACCCCACCGATCCGAACATCGTATGGTCGTCGGCTTCCGGCTCGGGCATGGTAGGCGGCATTGTCGTTCGGTATGAAGAGGACCGACGCCAGTATAGGAGCGTGGAGGTCTGGCCGGAACAGAGTCGTGGTGCGGCATCTAGCGTTCGGTACCGCTTTGTCTGGGACGCACCGCTGCACATATCCCCGCACGATCACAACACCGTGTACGTGGGAAGCCAGCACGTGCACCGCACTCAGAACGGTGGACAGAGCTGGGAGGTCATCAGCCCCGACCTGACGCTCAACGATCAGAGCAAGATGGGACTTTCAGGCGGTCTCACGGGCGACAACATCGGTGTGGAGTACGCGGGAGTGGTGTTCGGCATCGCAGAGTCGCCGATTGAACAGGGACTCATATGGGCCGGTACCAACGACGGGCTCCTTCACATGACCCGCGACAACGGCGCCACCTGGACCAGCGTCACCGAAAACATGCCGGACTTACCTGAGTGGGTTGCCGTTCGGAGCATCGCACCGTCGCGGTACGATCCAGGAACCGCTTACGTGGCCATCGACGGTCACCAAGCGAACGTATTCGATCCCCACATCTACCGCACCAGGGATTACGGGGAAAGCTGGGACAAGATCACTGAGGGTATCCCGGCGAGCAGGCTGAGTTACGCCAAGATCATAGTCGAAGATCCGAAGCGACAGGGGC
>CAYTDU010000014.1:0-22895 GCA_964436395.1 uncultured Gemmatimonadaceae bacterium
CTGAGGGAAGCCGGTGGGTACGACGAGTACTGGACATATGGCATCGGGCATTTCATCGGAATGGAAGTGCATGACGAGGGCGACTACCTGCAGCCCCTACAACCGGGAATGGTACTCGCAATCGAGCAAGGTGTGGCACCGCCGAACGGCCCGCGCGCCGCGCTCGAAGACGATGTGCTGGTCACTGAAGACGGCTATGATTGGCTAAGTCGTTCGATACCAATTGAAATCGACGAAGTAGAGGCGATGGTTAGGCGCACGAGCAACTTCGAGTCTTTCGTGACCAAACGGGATAGACGATAAAACCATGAAGACCAGACTCCTTGCCGCCTCACTTGCGCTCACTGTCGCCTGTTCCAGCACCGACGGCGACACTGTTGTTTACACCGGCGGTACACTAATCGATGGAACAGGAACCGCTCCAATTACCGACGCAGTACTCGTTGTCGAGAACGGTAAAGTGGCAGCTGTTGGCTCCGCAGGCGATGTGCATATTCCTCGCAACGCAATTGAGGTCCATTTACCCGGGCGGTTCATCATGCCGGGCCTGGTCGACGCACACGTTCACATTGGCGACACACGCGGTTTGGAATCAGGGCACTATTCCGAAGAAAACGTGCTCGACCAGCTACACCGTCTCGCACGTTATGGAGTAACAACTGTGGTGAGCCTAGGTGACGATCAGGACGCCGGGTTGCGTGTCCGTGATGCACAGAACGTCACCAGTCTCAAAAGGACCCGCCTGTTCGTTGCCGGGACCGTCGTAACCGGCGACACGCCCGAGGAAGCAGTTGCAATCGCCGAAGCAAACGCCGCGATGGGCGTGGACTTTATCAAGTTCCGCGTTGACGACAACCTCGGTACCGTGGAGAAAATGAGGCCCGAGGTTTATCGGGCCGTCATCGCCAAGGCGGAAGAACTCGGCCTGCCGGTTGCTGCTCACGTATACTATCTCGAAGATACCAAAGACCTGCTCCGGGCCGGCATTGATTTTGTGGGTCACAGCGTTCGCGATCTGCCGGTGGATTCCGAGTTTGTCGAGATGATGCGGGAATCGGGCGTTTGCTACTGCGCCACGTTGATGCGTGAGGTTTCCACGTTTGTGTACGAGAACGAGCCAGAGTTCTTCGGCGACCCGTTCTTCCTCGCCGAGGTCGATTCGGCGATAATCGAAGAGCTGCTCGATCCGTCTCGTCAAGAATCGGTACGCAACAGCCGAGCTGCGCAGCAGTACAGGGCGGCACTGGACGTGGCCAAGAAGAACCTCGGCCTCCTATCGCAAGGTGGTGTCCGGATCGCGATGGGCACCGATGCCGGTCCTCCCGGTCGATTCCATGGATACTTCGATCACCTGGAGCTGGAGCTAATGGCGGAAGCCGGCATGAGCAACATGGACGTCCTGCGTGCCGCCACCGGTGAGGCCGCAGCTTGTATGGGGCTCGAGAACGTGGGGACGCTGGAGGCCGGAAACTGGGCTGATTTCCTGGTGCTTAGGGCTGATCCTCTCATTGAAATTACAAATACGCGGAGTATCGACCGCGTGTATGTGGCTGGGAACCTGGTGGAGCGCTGAGACCGCCGACCCACGCGGCAATTGTCAGAAAAAACTCTCTGTCGCCGTTTATTGGTTGATCCATCAGTTGGGGGCTGTGGTTCATCGCACCGACTACTGGAAGCCCCACATGATAAATCGACGCATGGGAGAGGGTCACATCGTGCTAAGGACTAGAACGCTCACGGCCGTTTCACTCATGGCCGCATCTGTCTCGACTGTCACTTCAGCGCAGTCGCTCGAGAAACGCCATCAAATCGAACTGCGGATAGGCGGCTGGAGTCAGGTTACAGACATTCGTACCGAGATCGGGCCTCAGGGAGTAGAGACATCGGTTGGGAGCAACGGATTTATAGGAGGCTTCTCATACGGACATTGGCTTCAAGAAGACCTCGCTTTCAGGATCAGTGCCGGCCTGATGTCGTTGCGTATAAACGTACAGTCATCGGCATCTGGCGTCTCGACCAACTTCGCGGCAGTAATGCCCCTGCTTCTTGGAATGCGGTACTACTTCCCCAAGTCGACTCAGGGCGAGCAGTTCAGGCCGTTCGCTGGAGCGAGCGTGGGCACGTTCGTCGGGGGTCAGGAAATCGTGCGAACAGGCATGACGGTCGTAACCGACCAGAGAACGGAAGTGGCCTTCGGCACAGAAGCCGAGGCGGGCGTGAGCATTCTGCTCAGTCGACGCGTACTTGCCACCGTTGCTGCGGCGTACAATCTCATGACCGATTTCGAGCGGCCGATCGGGGGCAGCAGCAACTACAGCGGGCCGCAAATGACATTTGGTTTCAGCCTGCTGCTGGGTAGCGGCACCGGCGGGAACTAGCTCCGCGCATCCAATCGCACGGGGTGCAACACGGTTGCCACCCCGCGCGACTAGAAACCGGACTCCAACCTACCGCCCCCAAAACTCGACCCTTCTCATTCTCGCGTTGCGCCGTCCTCCCTGGAGACCGCCGTTGCGGCCGGCAATACTTGGAACTCTGAACACACGAACGCCAAAGCTGTGAAAGAGTTAATACGTCAACTTGGGAGCAATACCATGATGATGGTGTATTCCTGGTGGACGCCATGTACGGCGAACTCACTGATCGCATTTTGACCACCGTCCGCGATCTATGCGAGCGCGAGTCGGCAAATCCAACGCTCGGGTACCTTGTCAACACTCATTGGCATTTCGATCACACCAGCGGCAACGAGAACATGGCCGCAGCAGGATTCACACTGGTGGGTCACGAAAACGTCCTGAGCCTGATGTCTCGAGACCAGGTAATGGCCGCGCTTGGCAATCACCAGGTACCAGCAGCGCCGGAGTCGGCCCGACCACAGCTCACCTTCAACGACGGAGTGAACCTGAGCTGGAACGGGGACCTGATCCACATAGTACACATCTCGAACGCGCACACCAACGGTGATGCGATCGTTCACTTTCGCGATGCTCAAGTTGTACACACGGGAGACATCTTCTTCAATGGCATGTACCCTTACATCGACATCGACAACGGCGGTCACATTGGGGGGATGGTCGACGCAGTGGATGACATACTCGCTCACACAATCGAGACGATGTTATTCATCCCCGGTCACGGCCCACTCGCCACCGTCGAAGACTTGAGAGAATACCGCAACATGCTCGCCACGGTCCGGGACCGAATCCAAGCGATGATTAACGACGGGAAGACCCGGGAAGAGGTGGTCGAGGCCAAACCTACAGCCGATCTCGATCCAATATGGAACAGCGAAGGCGGGTGGCCGGGAGCGGCCTTGGCCGCTCCCATTCCTTTCTTTGCGGCAGATCTCGCGCGACCGTCAGCGGCGCTTGCCTCGCTGCGCCAGCCTCAACGAAACTGCCACTCCAGCGTGATCTGAGGGCCACAGACCCGACTCGGTCCTGTCTACCTGCTCCTCACCCATCAACTCTGCCATAACCCTGCCCCCTAGGCGACCACGTTTTCTTGTGAACTCATCTCTGTAGAAGACGAAGTCGATTCGATGAAACAGCTGGGAAGTCTCATTCAGCAAGTTGGGCGCCTGGTTGGCCGTATACCCTAGTCCATGCCGGCGGCGAGCAGCCCACGTGTCGACGAACCCCCAGTCGACCACAACTTGATAGGTCTGTGTGGTGCTCCCATTTGCATCGGAGTTGAAGTCACCAACCATAATGACCGGATGGGCTGAAGCCTCGACTATGCCCAACAGCTCCTCGAGCTGCAAACCCTGTATGAGTGCAATGTCAGGATGAACGCCACCGCCAGGTAGAACATCAGCGGGCTCGAGATGCGTGGTCACGAACCGGTACTGTCTGTCTCTGTATTCAAAATCAACCGACGCCCAACCACTGGGTTTGAAGAGGACTTGGCCACCCAAATCGATTGGCAACGCGGCCGCATAGTTGCCTGAAGTCGGATTTTCCCACGGGACACCATCTCGTACCAACACCACTTCATACTCCGTGAGCCTGATATCGGCTAGCGGAACGCAGAATTCAGGTTCGGTGCACATCGGCAGCTCGATGTCCAGGCCGGCGATTTGTGCCGCGGGTGTGTAGCTGAGTCCTCTAGCTTCGAGTGCTCCAATAAGGACTTCCAGAAAATTCACGAGCACGATTTCCGCGTCTGGAGGAGGGAGTTCACCGCCTGCGTAATCGCTCACTGGTTCGTACCGATACAAGGCCACTTCCTGCAAGCCCACCACGAGAGAGTTTGCGTCGTCGATCTGTTTGGCTATTGCCGCGGCACGTTCCGGGAAGTTGGTAGCCTGCACATCTCCCCACAATCCGGCAGCAACGATCGGGATCTGCGAAGGCTCGGCCATCAGCAATTCCTGAATGTGCGCACCTACATACACGTTGTACGTTGCAACATTCATGGCTCGTTCGCGAAATGACGAGCCCATATGGACCCTGTGTAAGTCCGGACCCATTGTAACGTCAGGCTCGCATCCTGTAATTGCCGCAGCAGTAGCGAGAATCGCCAGTATCCGTTTCATCTTATCCTCCAGTTCGAATGATCAGTGGTATTCCGCAAGCGCTGGATCGAAACTGGAGGGAAGGCGTCAAAGAATCGTCAAACTTGAGGATTCCAGTTCGCGGCCGCATCATAGAGCTTGCGTCCACAACGCCAGGTGGAAATCATGAAACGCACGCTCGTATCATTCGGTTCCCTTACCTTCTTACTCGGCATCAACCTCGCAAGAGCACAAACGGCTGAGATCTCAATGGACCCCAGACCCAGTACTCCGGTCGAACAGGCACCGCTCTATCTGAACCCCGACGCAGACCTCGATGCGCGAGTGGAGGACCTAGTGTCTCGATTAACGCTCGATGAGAAGGTGTCGCAGATGTTGTACGACGCCGCAGCGGTCGAGCGACTTGGAATACCCGAGTACAACTGGTGGAACGAGGCGCTTCATGGCGTGGCGAGAGCCGGGCGAGCGACAGTGTTCCCTCAGGCAATCGGCCTTGCAGCTACTTGGGATACCGAGTTGATGTCCCGCGTCGCGACGGTGATATCCGATGAGGCCCGGGCCAAGTACCACGAGTCATTGCGATTGGGGAGGCGCGGCATTTACGAGGGTCTAACCTTCTGGTCTCCCAACATCAACATCTTCAGAGATCCGAGGTGGGGACGGGGGATGGAAACCTATGGCGAAGATCCGTACCTAACGGGCCGACTCGGCGTCGAATTCGTGCGCGGCCTGCAGGGAGACCATCCGTTCTACCTCAAGACAGTGGCAACCCCAAAGCACTATGCTGTGCATAGCGGTCCAGAGCCGGACCGCCACACCTTCGATGCCATCGTCGACGAACGCGATCTGCGCGAGACCTACCTGCCCGCCTTCCGCGCAACTATCGTCGAGGCAAACGCGCAGTCAATCATGTGCGCATACAATCGATTCCGCGGCGACGCATGCTGTGCCAGCAACGAACTGCTCCAGAAAATCTTGAAGCATGAGTGGGGCTTTGACGGCTACATCGTTTCCGATTGCTGGGCAATCATGGACATCTACAACACCCACAAACTGGTCGAGACGCCCGCCGAGGCCGCAGCGATGGCGGTGATCGCAGGAACCGACCTAAACTGCGGTGTCACGTACGACAGCCTGGCAGTTGCTGTCGAACAGGGGCTCATCGAAGAAGAGCAACTCGACGTTTCCTTGCGGCGGCTGTTCCGGGCACGGTTCAGGCTCGGGATGTTCGATCCTCCAGAACGCGTGCCTTGGACCAACACACCATTCAGCGTGAACGAATCAGAACAACATCAGGAATTGGCTGCTGAGGCGGCCCGTAAGTCGATTGTGCTGCTCAAAAACGAAGGAGTCCTACCACTCCGTAAGGATCTCGCAACGATCGCCGTTATTGGACCAAACGCGAACGATGTGGACGTGCTGTTGGGCAATTACAACGGAGTGCCTTCCAATCCGGTTACGCCTCTGAAAGGTATTCGACAGAAAGTCTCGCCAGACACGAAGGTGATCTACGCGAGGGGAAGCGATGTTGCTCCAAACACGCCGTCGTTCGAGGTCGTGCCAGGGTCAGTATTGTCCACTGTGCGGAATGGGGAGAGAGTCGCAGGCCTCAACGGCGAGTACTTCACTAGTCACGATCTTCAGGGTGATCCAATCCTGGAGCGCATAGACACCATGTTGGACTTTCACTGGTGGGACGGAGTACCGGCAGCAGGCATACCGGCCGACAGCTTCTCAATGCGCTGGACAGGGATCCTGACACCGCCAGAATCTGGTCGGTACTCGCTTGGATTTCGCGTGTTCGGAGGAGCGCGCCTCTACGTTGATGATTCTCTGATGGTGGAATTCACAGACCGTCATGTCGTGCTCCCGAGGTGGGCCGATTTGGAACTCGAAGCGAATCGGGAGTACGACATTCGAGTCGAGTACTGGGATCGTCGGGCCGATGCGATAATGCAATTCGTGTGGATGAAGCCCAATCCACGCCTCAAGGAGGAAGCTCTGGCTGCCGCAGAGCAGGCTGATGCTGTCGTGATGGTGATGGGATTGTCACCACGCCTCGAAGGTGAAGAGATGCAAGTGGAAGTCCCCGGCTTTGCCGGCGGCGACAGAATCGACATTGGCCTGCCGGCACCTCAAGAAGAGCTGATACAGGCTGTCACCATGTTCGGGAAGCCCACAGTCCTCGTTTTGCTGCACGGCAGCGCGGTGGCGGTCAATTGGGCGGCTGAGAATGTGCCAGCCATCGTGGATGCCTGGTACCCCGGTCAGGCGGCGGGAACAGCGATCGCAGACGTACTGTTCGGTGACTACAATCCGGCCGGACGACTCCCGATCACCTTGTACAAATCGGTGGATCAGTTACCGCCTTTCAACGACTACAACATGGCTGGAAGAACATACAAATACTTCGACGGCGATCCGCTTTTTCCGTTCGGGCACGGGTTGAGTTACACCACGTTCGCCTATGACAACATGGTCCTACCAGCAACGGTTCAAGACGGACAGGACATTCATGTTTCTGTCGAAGTCGAAAACACCGGCAGTATCGCAGGCGAAGAAGTCGTACAGCTATACGTCACCGACGTGCATGCATCGGTTCCCGTCCCCGTTAGGTCGCTTCAAGGGTTTACGCGTTTGTTCCTAGCACCAGGAGAGCGGCAGACTATCTCGTTCGTTCTGACTCCACGTCAGTTTTCCGTGATCGACTCAGAGTGGCAGCGGGTGGTCGAACCCGGTGTCTTCGAGATATCGGTGGGCGGGAAACAGCCGGGATTTGCTGGTGTTGCCGATGCGTGGACTACCGGAGTCGTAACTGGAAGGGTTGAGGTTGTTAGGTAGCTGGAGGGTCGGGAAGGGAGGAATGCCGCACATGTGGCGTATCATGCCTATGCCGCCGTATGGGCGGTACGAATTCGTCAGACTCAATGGTATCGGAAAGACATGAGTTTCGTACTCGGAATCGACCTAGGCACTCAAGCGCTCAAGGCCCTCGTATACGATCCCGACGCGCGGGAGGTGCGAGCGTTGACCGCTGCTCCACTCGAGCTAAATCAACGTGATGACGGCACCGCTGAGCAGCAGGCAGATTGGTGGGTGAACGCTCTGCAGGAAGCGATATCTCAGATCGACCCAAAGCTGCGGTCGGGAGTGATGGCAATCGGGGTGTCCGGACAACAACATGGGTTCGTGCCCCTGAACGTCGCAGGCAAGGTGCTTGCGCCTGTGAAGCTGTGGTGCGACACATCTACCTCCGTCGAGACTGAGTCCATATTGGATAGACTCGGCGGCGCGGCCGCTTGTATTGACCTTTCCGGAAATCCAATTCTACCGGGGTACGCTGCGTCGAAGGTGTTGTGGTTCAAGAACGCTCATTCGGATCTGTACAAAGAGATGGACTGCGTACTCCTGCCGCATGACTACCTCAACTTCTACCTCACCGGTGAGCGATGCATGGAGATGGGAGACGCATCGGGCACCGGTTTCCTCGACGTGCGAACAAGGGTGTGGTCCGACGAGGTGCTGCACACCATCGACCCGGATCGCGACTTGAAGGAGAGTTTGCCCAAACCCAGAATCGAAAACGAACCAATAGGAACGCTGCTGCCGGACGTGGCGCAGCTACTTGACCTCCCACCAGCAATCCCGGTTTCGATCGGCGGCGGCGACAACATGATGGGAGCTATCGGCACCGGGAACGTGAGACCGGGCCGCCTCACGATGAGCCTCGGCACTTCGGGGACCTTGTACGCCTATTCTGACCAACCTGTTATCGACCCCAAGGGCGAGATTGCAGCTTTCTGCTCTTCGACCGGCGGATGGCTACCGCTCCTATGCACGATGAATTGCACCGTAAGCAGCGAACTGATGAGAAGTCTCTTGAACGTGGGACTCGATCAGTTCGAATCCAAAATCGCCAACGCACAGTTGGGCGCTGATGGAATCCTGACACTGCCGTTCTTCAACGGTGAGCGTACGCCAAATCTGCCGCGCGGGAAGGGATGTGTGATAGGGCTCGATGCACGTAATTCCACCCCTGAGAACTTACTCCGTTCATCGGTCGAGGGTGCGTCGATGGCCCTCAAGTTCGGCATCGACCGACTTGCTGAGCTCGGCGTCTCCGCCGAAGTAATTGTCCTGACGGGTGGCGGATCAAAGAGCGCCACCTGGCGGCAGATTATTTCAAGCCTCTGTAACTCCCCGGTATTCGTTTTGGCTCAGGAGGAGGGCGCTGCGTTTGGAGCGGCACTGCAAGCGTTGGAGATTCTGAGTAGTGAATCCCTGGAATCGCTGGTTGATTTGCATGTACGGCAACTCGAGGATTCGCGGTGCGATCCCGAACCAGATGCCGTCAGCGCGTATTCAGACGCGTACCAAAACTACCTCGAGGCAGTCGAGACAATCACGCCGCTTTATGCAAGCGGTCGCTCTATTCGAGCGGTCGCCATACACGAGCGAATGAAGAATTGAGAAAGAAATGAGCAGACCAGTCTTCGTTGGTGCGCGAGAGTACTTCCCCAGCGTGAAGAAAGTCGAATTTGAAGGCTTGGAATCGGACAATCCGCTCGCATTCAAGGTGTACGATCCCTCACGCATGGTCGCAGAACGATCGATGGAAGAATGGCTGAGATTCGCGGTCTGCTACTGGCACACTTTCACTGGTGTTGGTTCAGATCCCTTTGGTGGGGCAACGCGTGAGTTTCCTTGGGACAAAGGGGCTGACGCAAAGAGTAATGCTTTACAGCGCCTCGATGCGGCGTTCGAGTTTTTCAGCAAACTCGGTGTGCCGTTTTTTTGCTTCCACGACCGGGATCTCGCGCCCGAACAAAAAACGCTCACCCAGACTGAAGCGGTGCTGCACGAGCTGGTGGCACAGACGAAGCAGCGGATGGCCGAGACGAGGGTGAAGCTGCTTTGGGGTACGGCGAACCTGTTCAGCCATCCTCGTTACATGAACGGCGCCGCCACCAATCCGGACTTCACCGTGGTCGCGCACGCCGGCGCCCAGGTCAAGGCCGCACTCGACGCCACGGTGGAACTCGATGGCGTCAACTACGTGTTCTGGGGAGGGCGCGAAGGTTACACCGCTCTACTGAACACCAACACCAAGTTGGAGCGAGAGAATCTCGGCCGGTTTTTGACTGCTGCACGGGATTACGGGCGCTCGATTGGTTTCGAGGGAACGTTCCTAATCGAGCCAAAGCCGCAAGAACCAATGAAGCATCAATACGATTTCGACGCACAGACTGTTATCGGTTTCTTGCGCGAGTACGGTCTCGACAGTGATTTCAAGCTCAACATAGAAGCCAACCACGCCACTTTGGCTGGTCACAGCTTCGCTCACGAATTGCAGATATGTGTCGATGCCGGTCTCCTCGGATCCATCGATGCTAATCGCGGAGACCCACAGTGCGGCTGGGATACCGATCAGTTCCCTCTCGACATGCACGACTGCGTCGAGGCGATGTTGATCGTTATGTCCAACGGCGGAATCGCGCCCGGCGGGTTGAACTTCGATGCCAAGCTCAGGCGAGAGTCGGTAGATATGGAAGACCTCTTTCTCGCCCACATTGGTGCCGTGGACGCATTCGCGCGGGCACTCTTAGTCGCCGACAGGATCTTGTCCGACGGTCGCCTGAAACAAAACAAAGCCGACCGTTATGCCAGCTTCGACTCCGGACCTGGCAAGCAGTTCGCGGATGGTGAACTCGGCCTAGCCGATTTGCAGGCATTCGCAGTAGTGAACCCACATCCCGAGCATCGGAGCGGCAAGCAGGAGAGTCTAGAGAACCTCATGAACCAGATGATGTTCATGGAGGACAAAGAGTGAACGGGTCGACAAGACGCGAGTTCTTGAAGTCCTGTGCGAGCGCCGCTGCTATGCCCCTTCTCACTACGAGAGGCGAAGTCACCGGGACTCGAATCTCGCGAAGATTTCAATGGAGCAACGTCCAACGTCCAACACCCACCGCTTCCCAACTGACGTGGCAACAGGACGAGCTCGCAATTTTCATCCACTTCGGCGTGAACACGTTCACAGACCGCGAGTGGGGTGACGGCATTGAAGATCCGACAATCTTCAACCCCACCGGCTTCGATGCACGACAGTGGGCACGTGAGGCACGGGCCGCGGGATTCCGAGCGATGATCCTCACTGCAAAACACCACGACGGATTTTGCCTGTGGCCCACTGCAACCACAACTCACTCACTTGCATCGAGCCCTTGGCGAGGCGGCGAAGGCGACGTCGTGCGCGAGTTCACAGACGCGTGCAGCGCCGCAGGATTGCGTGCTGGTCTCTACCTCTCACCCTGGGACCAGAACTCGCCAGCGTATGGAGACTCGCCGCGCTACAACGATCTCTACTGCGAACAACTCACGGAACTGCTCACTCGATACGGCTCCATTCACGAAGTCTGGTTTGATGGTGCCAACGGAGAAGGCCCGAACGGACGGCGCCAGGAGTACGACTGGAATCGCTACTGGAACCTAGTGCGAGAGCTTCAACCTGAAGCTGTGATGTTCTCGGATGCGGGACCCGACGTGCGCTGGATCGGCAACGAGATCGGCGTTGCAGGAGAGAAAAATTGGTCCACGGTGGATCCCACAGTGGTCCCCTACCCCGGTGCCACCGGCGAAATGATTTTGCACATGCTCCAGCACGGCGACCCGCACGGTACTGTCTGGCGCCCAGGCGAAACCGACGTATCGATTCGACCAGGTTGGTTCTATCACCCTGCCGAGGATCAGCGGGTGAAGTCGGTGGATGAGCTTGTTGACCTGTACTTCACGTCGGTAGGCAGGAACTCGAAGCTTCTCCTGAACGTTCCCCCTACTCGTGACGGTCTGCTTCACGCCACCGATGTTGAACGACTGCGGAGAATGAGAGCGCGGCTGGATACCATCTTTGCCGAGGACCGCTTCCCAGAGGTAGACGCTGGGAATTCGGCGACTGTATCCGTCGCAGCCCTACGCGAGGACATAACCCTTGGACAGTCAGTTGCGCGATACACTCTGAAGGGGTTGGTCGAAGGATCGTGGCGCGAGCTTTCGAGCGGGACAACGATAGGCTACAAAAAACTCGACCGGTTCGACGCGGCAACCATATCGGCGGTGCGTCTAGCTGTGGAAGAGACAGTGGGTGAGCCGGGGCCAATGAGTATCGCGTTGTATTGAGACTTCATCGCAACCAGGGGATGAATCATATGAGTTCTGAATCAGAGTCAACCAAAGGCAACGCAGCCGACGAGTGCGCATGCGGTGATTCAGCCTGCTGCGGTGGGGGTTTAGACCGGCGCACCTTCATCCAGGTCGCTGGAGCAGGGGCGGTGGCGGTGTCGGGTATGAGTTCGCTGACTGCCTGCGCCGGGCTGTTCGCCAGTCGGGACACTGACGACCACTTCATTCCTGTTGACAAAAAGCTGAGTGG
This sequence comes from uncultured Gemmatimonadaceae bacterium, assembly GCA_964436395.1. Lineage (GTDB taxonomy): Bacteria > Gemmatimonadota > Gemmatimonadetes > Gemmatimonadales > GWC2-71-9 > JBDGYW01. Next base: position 11,949 of record CAYTDU010000014.1, read on the forward strand.
CGATTGGGTGGCGAGTCTCTTCGAGAGAGGCGGACGCAACTGGGTAAAGGGTCAGAACCTAGAGACCGTCGGAATGCCTGTCGGCGGTATATGCGCCGGCCAGGTCTATCTCACCGGTGACGGACGACTCTACTTCATCGACATTTTCAACCAGTACGCGAACACCGGCTACGGTAGCGTGAACTACCGTGAGGGGCGCACAGCCAGCGAGATGGTCGTCAACACCGGCGACACGGCCGAGGCGCCTTCCATCGATCAGGGTTTCGCGATCAAGGTCGAAACCGGCGACCAAGGTTTGGTACGAAGTCTAGATTCGCGCGGATTCCCCGATGTACGCTTCTGCGGTGAATACCCTATTGGCGAAGTCGAGTTCTCCGCCGGAGACTTCCCTTCCCGCGGGCGGAACGCTGCCGGAGCAGCAGGTGGTGAGCGGTTTTCAAGGTGAGGGGTTAGTAAATACGTTTCTCGAGGAGGACACCACCACAGGCAAGCTCGGATTTGCGCCGCGCATTACGCCCGAAGACTAGACGGCTGCATTCACAGCTGCCGAGGCGTGGGGTACTCTCTCTCAAACACGCTCGGGAAATCGCCAGACCAACACAATCTCGGTGGCGTGGGCCAGTCTCTCAGTCAGAGAATTGGTGTTCACACTGGACTCAGGTGCTGAAGCGCGATCGGTAACGGTGGATGGTCGCGCCGTGACAGACGGCATTGGCCAAGACGGAGACCGGGTGTCGATACAATTACCGCAGGAAATCGAGTTGGACGCCGGTCAGGGCGTGCAGGTGGAGATCGAGATTTAGCTCAGAGCTGTTTCAGAACACCAGGCAATTCGTGAAGGGTTTCGAGCCTCGCATCGGCTTGCTGGAGCGCCTCGTCGTCCAAAGGCGTGAATCCTCGCGGCACGGCGACCACCTTCGCATTCGCAGCGAGGCCCGCGCGAACGCCTGCAACCGAATCTTCCACAACTGCCGTGGTTTTTGGATTCAAACTCATCCGATCCATGATCTCGATGTACACGTCAGGATGCGGCTTCCCATGTGCACACTCATCACTCGAGATGGTGCTCTCGAAATAGCGAACCCAATCTGCTCCTTTCAAAGCAGCATCTATGAGACGCTTTGGTGAACCGGATGCCAGGCCAACTCGGTATTCCGCGAAACAGTGATCGAGAGCCTCATTTGCGCCTGGCAAGATTGGGACGTTCCCCCCCTCGTAGGCGTCGGCCATAATATCCAGCGTATGCTCCAAAACTTCGTCGGGGCTCTTCGCTCCTTCGAGCTTCTTTGTGACGTAGTCAACCCAGACAGAGGTCCTCACACCCATCAACCGTTCCTGGTCCGCATCGGTCCAAGTCTTTCCGTAACACGCAAACAGCACGCGCCTGGCTTCAAACCACACCGGCTCGCTGTCGACTAGCAATCCGTCTAAATCGAATATCACCGCCTGGATCACTTGGCGCCTCTCTCGTAAGTTCCATACCGATTCGTCCGCTTCATATAACAACGGGGTTCATCCTTGCGCCACCCGAGAGGTTTTTGTTGTGGCCGCTGTTTCGAACGGAGGTAGGATGGTCACCAGGCCTTCACGACGCTTCGCAATAGGTGTTGATTTTGGCACCAACAGTGTTCGAGCCCTTGTGGTCGATGTATCCGACGGTTCCGAAGTCGCCACTCACGTATCCAACTATCCCAGTGGCGAAGCCGGAGTTCTTCTAAGTCCGAAGGATCCAAACCTCGCTCGCCAAAATCCTGGCGATCACATAGCCGGTTTCTATTCGTCCGTGAGGCGTGCCGTCGCTGCCGCAAAACCTAAGCGGGGGTTCAACATCGAGAACGTGATCGGTATCGGCATCGACACCACGGGATCAACGCCTATCCCCGTCGACCGTACAGGGATGCCGTTGGGGCTGCACCCAGATTTTCGGAACAACCTCGCCGCACAGGCATGGCTCTGGAAAGATCACACGAGCCACGGAGAAGCTGCCGAGATAACGGCCAAAGCGGCGAAGCACCGTCACCGCTACCTCACAAAATGCGGGGGGACTTACAGCAGTGAGTGGTATTGGTCCAAGATCCTGCATTGCAGGCGCAGTGCACCCAAGGTATTCAAGGCGGCGTACGGTTGGGTAGAGCTTGCCGATTTTCTGCCGGCCTTCATTACCGGCAGCACCGATCCGCATACCATCTCACGCGGGATATGCGCCGCAGGCCACAAGGCGATGTATCACGACGATTGGGGTGGCTTGCCGTCCGAACGATTCCTGGCTTCGCTTGATCCGGATCTGGCCCCGCTGCGAAAACGCTTCGCAAAGCAGGCTGTCCCATCGGACCGCACGGCGGGTGCCCTCACATCCGAGATTGCGAAGAAGGTCGGTTTGCCCGCGGGAATCCCAGTAGCAGTGGGAGCATTCGACGCGCACATGGGTGCCGTGGGTGCGGGAATCAAGCCGGGGACCCTCGTGAAGATCATCGGCACGAGCACCTGCGACATGATGGTCGCACCGGAGAGCAAACCGCTGCCCGACATTCCGGGGCTCTGCGGTATAGTGCCGGGTTCGATCGTACCTGGGATGTACGGATTGGAAGCCGGGCAGTCTGCGGTGGGCGACATCTTCAACTGGTTTGCGAATCAACTCACACCCGCTCAGTTCACGGTCAAAGGAGATGCACACGCGAACCTGTCTCGAGCGGCAAACAAACTCAGGCCCGGCCAGAGTGGGTTGCTGGCCCTCGACTGGAACAATGGCAACCGCACCGTGTTGGTTGACCCACGCCTCACCGGACTCGTTGTCGGCCAGTCGCTTCACACCACCGCTCCTGAGATCTATCGCGCACTAGTAGAGGCAACCGCATTCGGCGCACTCACGATCATCAACCGTTTGGAGGAGTACGGTGTGGCGGTCAAGGAAGTGGTGAACTGTGGGGGTATCGCGGAGAAGAGCCCGTTTGTGATGCAGATCTACGCGGACGCCTGTAACCGTCCGATGAAGATCAGCCGTTCAGCACAAACGTGTGCATTGGGTGCGGCGATATTCGGAGCCGTTGTGGGTGGCGCGTACAGAACTGTCGGGTCGGCTCAACGGAAGATGACCGGAGTCCGCAAAGAGGTGTACAGACCGCGCAAGGCGGCGGCAAGCGTTTACTCCGAACTCTATACTCTCTACAAACAACTGCATGACACATTCGGCACGGCCGGCCACTCGGAAGCACTTGGCCACGTGATGAAATCTCTCATAGCGATTCGCGAACGCACGCGGAAGGGGTAGCGAATGCTCGAAGGTCTCAAGGCCGAGGTGTGTCGCGCCAATCGTGCGTTGGTCGATCGAGGCCTAGTCAAACTGACGTTCGGAAACGTTAGCGGCATTGATCCGAATAGAGAGCTAGTTGTCATCAAGCCGAGTGGCGTTCCCTACGGTGGATTGGTACCGGAGCAGATGTCGGTCGTCGATCTGGAGGGGAATGTCGTGGAGGGAGACCTGAAACCCTCAACCGACACACCGACACACGTCATTATCTATAAGCACTTCGAGGTGGTGGAAGGAATCACTCACGCGCATAGCCGATTCGCTACCGCATTTTCGCAGGCACAGCGAGAAATCGTATGCTACGGCACTACACACGCCGACCACTTCTACGGGCCGGTCCCAGTTACCCGACCGCTCACCCGAGATGAAGTGGAGAAAGGTTATGAGGCCAACACGGCGCACGTAATTCTGGAACGGTTTGAAGGAATCGATCCTGCCCAGATGCCGGCCGTGTTGGTGGCGGGGCATGGACCCTTCGCGTGGGGTAAGAATGCAACCGAGTCACTCGACAATGCGGTTGCTCTGGAGACGGTGGCCGAAATGGCACTGGTGACCGAAATGCTTCGGCCTGATTCATCCGCTTTGCAGCAGCACCTTCTAGACAAACACCACCAACGCAAGCACGGCAACGACGCGTACTACGGACAGGATTAGGCGATGATCGATCTCGGACGGTATGAAGTATGGTTTGTCGCAGGCAGCCAGCATCTGTACGGGGACGAGACCCTAGCACAGGTTGAACAGAACACGCTGCGGATCGCCCAAGAGTTCCAAACCTCCGAGCAGATTCCGGTTAAGGTGGTGAGCAAGCCGGTTCAGACCAGCGCAGATTCCATTCGCCAACTCTGCGCTGATGCGAATGCCGCAGAGCATTGCGTGGGGCTCATACTGTGGATGCACACCTTCTCTCCGGGGAAGATGTGGATCGGCGGTTTGAGCGTATTGAGCAAGCCGTTCGCACATCTTCACACGCAATACAATCGCGACATACCCTGGTCGTCGATCGACATGGATTTCATGAACCTGAACCAGTCGGCGCACGGCGACCGGGAGTTCGGCTACATCTGCACGCGTTTGGGATTGGACAGACGGGTGATCGTGGGCCACTGGGAAGACTCCCAAGTGCACCGCGATCTCGGAACGTGGGTTCGTGCAGCGTGCGCGTGGCACGATGCGCAAGGTGCGAAGATCGCCCGTTTCGGCGACAACATGCGTGACGTGGCGGTGACCGAAGGCGATAAAGTCGAAGCCGAACTCCGGCTGGGATATTCGGTGAACGGATACGGGCTGGGCGACCTGGTTACGCATGTCGATTCTGTAGAGGATGCGCAGATAGACCGGCAAACCGGTGTCTACGACGAGATGTACGCTGTCGCAGAATCCTTACGACCAGGAGGTGGACGCAGGGATGCCCTTCGCGAAGCAGCGCAAATCGAGTTGGGGATGCGGTCGTTTCTCACAGAGGGCAACTTCAAGGCCTTTACGGACACATTCGAGAACCTGCACGGGTTGCGCCAGTTACCCGGGCTAGCTGTTCAACGGCTCATGGCGGACGGTTACGGTTACGGAGCTGAGGGAGACTGGAAGACCGCCGCGTTGGTGAGAGCGATGAAGGTGATGGCCGCGGGACTCGATGGCGGCACGTCGTTCATGGAGGATTACACCTATCACCTCGATCCAGCCGGACCGAAGGTGCTCGGCGCTCACATGCTTGAGGTTTGCCCGTCGATTTCTGGGAGCGCGAAACCATCCCTGGAGATCCACCCACTCTCGATCGGTGGAAAGGAAGACCCAGTGCGCCTCGTGTTCGACGCCGGAGCAGGACCGGCCCTCAATGCAACTATGATCGACCTTGGAGACCGGTTCCGAATGATACTGAACGAGGTCGACATCGTTCCGCCTGACGAGTCGCTGCCTAAGCTACCTGTCGCGCGCGCGGTTTGGGTACCACGTCCCGACTTGAAGACCGCTGCCGCCGCGTGGATACTCGCGGGGGGTGCACACCACACGAGCTTCAGTCAATCACTCACGAGTGCTCACCTCGAGTGCTTCGCCGAGATGGCTGGAATCGAGCTGTCGAAGATCGAAAAGCACACATCCATCTCTGAGTTCAAGAAGGAACTGCGCTGGAATGCAGCATCGTATCGGCAATAGGCCCAATAGTACCGCCGGCGACTGAAACAGATTCCACGAGGGTAACGAATGAACTGGTTGGATTGGTTGGTGATCGCGGGGTATTTCGGCGTTCTTGCGACATTGGCTTCGTGGGTGATCCGCAGGAACAGAGACACCGCGGACGACTACTTCCTTGCCGGCCGAAACCTCGGCTGGTGGATCGTCGGTGCGTCGATCTTTGCGTCCAACATCGGTTCAGAACATCTCGTCGGCCTGGCGGGGTCCGGTGCAACAGACGGCGTGGCAATGGCGCACTACGAACTGCACGCCTGGTGCCTCCTTGTGCTGGCCTGGGTTTTCGTGCCGTTCTACATGCGATCCAAGATCTTCACGATGCCCGAGTTCCTCGAGCAGCGCTTCAGTCCGACAAACCGCTGGGTACTGTCGATAATCTCACTATTCGCATACGTCCTCACCAAGATCGCGGTGGGGATCTTCGCCGGCGGCATCGTATTTTCGGTGTTGCTTCCGGAACTGCGCATCGGGCCACTCGACAGTTTCTGGATAGGGTCGATCCTCGTGATCGTGCTGACCGGGGTGTACACCATCGCGGGCGGGTTGCGGGCGGTGGCTTACACCGAAGCGCTGCAAACCGTGGTGCTCGTTTTCGGATCCGTTCTGGTAACCCTGTTTGGGCTCGAGGCTCTGGGTGGGTGGGGAGCGCTGCGTGAGATCGCGGGTTCCGACATGTTCAACCTCTGGAAGCCGCTGGTACCTGACGCTGTTGCAGGCACATGGGCACCCGTAAAAGAGGTTGATGCATCGGGTCAGGTGGTCCGGATGGCGTGGTACTTCAATGACAACTATCCCTGGCTCAGCATGCTGTTCTGTGCGCCAGTGATTGGATTGTGGTACTGGTGTACCGACCAGTACATCGTACAGCGCGCACTGGGTGCGCCGAACGAGCAGCAGGCGCGCCGCGGCAGCATCTTCGCCGCGTTTCTGAAATTGCTTCCCGTCTTCATCTTCATCGTTCCCGGCATGATCTGTTTTGCGCTTGCGTCGTCCGGCACCATTCCTGAGCTCCAGCACGCACTCATCGACGCAGACGGTACCGTCATGTCTGACCCGGCGCAGAGCGCCTTCCCACTACTGGTCACGACGGTTTTGCCGGCGGGCGTTAGGGGAATCGTGGTTGCGGGATTGTTGGCTGCGCTGATGAGTTCGCTGGCCGGAGTGTTCAACGCCTCGGCCACGCTTTTCACGATGGATTTCTACAGCAAGCTCAAACCAAACGTCTCCCAGCACCAGCTAGTTTGGATTGGACGTGTGGCAACGACGGTCATGGTCGTGATCGGCCTTGCGTGGATACCAGTAATTCAAGGTGGGCGTGGGCTGTATGATTATCTACAGGGTGTTCAGGCGTACTTGGCACCACCGATCTTTGTGGTTTTTTTCCTTGGCGTCTTCTTTAAGCGATTGAACGCCGAGGGTGCATTGTGGGCACTCATCGTCGGTTTTGTGATGGGATTGGTCCGTCTCGCAATTGACACTCCGGTCAAGCTCGAGCTTGGGTCACTGGCGGGAGGGTACGCCGAAGGATCGCTGCTCTGGATCATGAACAATACGTTCTTCCAGTACTACAGCATCGTAATCCTCCTGGTATGTGTCGCGGTAATGGTGGGCGTGAGCTACGCAACGCGCGAACCGGACTACGTGAAGATAAGTGGCCTCACGTTCGGAACTGTGACCGACCAGCACCGAAGCGAATCTCGTCGCAGCTGGGGCAAGGGCGACGTGATCGCGTCCGTAGTAGTGTTAGTCGCGATATTGGCGGTGTATCTCTACTTCACGGGGTGAGCGACGGTTCGGTCCTCTTGCCGACTGCTTGTAGCCTCGTTCTCCAACCCTGTGATGTGACCGCCAACTGCGGGTGGGCCGTTGTGCACCATCTTCCGGAAGGAGCGCAGTTGGGGCGCGCGTTGTCCGTTCGCGTGTCACCGTCAGATGCAATAACGTGATTTGCAAACCAGGATCCAATGCACTAGTCAGGTGCTGGTGAAAGGGGTGTCTTGGGCGGGTGAGTCTCCAACCGACCGGCTGGACAGCGCCAATGTGGGACTAGCATACTTAGCTGTGTGGAGAGCACGCCACTATCCTCCGCCCGGTCGGCTTCGGGTACTTCGGCGCCCCTACTCCCGGGGAGAGCATTGTTTTGACGAGTCGTGCTGCGGTGGTCTACGGGTTGGCACTGTTGTTGGTGCTCACGGCACGCGATGGTGTCGCACAACAAACGCGTAGCGTCGATGGGACTGTGCGGTCGATTGTCGACAGCACGGTGCTCGCAGGCGTTCGGGTGCGCGTACTCGGAACGCGAGCATGGACCGAGACGGACACAGACGGCCGTTTCACGCTGATCGACATCCCCCACACCGCGGTCCTCCTTGCGTTCGATCGAATTGGCGTCATGGCAGACACTGTGAACGTGCCGACGGGTGTACACATGGTGCCGATCTTCCTCCGGCCGCTCGCGGTTGGTGTTAGTCCGCTTATCGCTGAGGCTGCCATGCCGGCGCGACAGCGGTTCAAGGAGCTAGCTCAGACTAGTACTCTCAGCCTCGAGCCGATTGAGATGGAGAACCTTCCGGCCGTCCTCGAACCGGACATCGGGCGGGTCGCCCAACTCACGCCGGGCACGGTGGCCAAGAACGACTATACGGTGGGGCTCAATGTCCGCGGCGGCGAGTCCGACCAAAATCTAATCCGTCTCGACGGGATCACAGTATTCAATCCGTTTCATCTTGGTGGGCTTTTCAGCACGTTCGACTTGTCAGCGGTAGAAAGCGCGGACATCGTCACAGGTGGGTTCCCAGCCAGCCTCGGCGGACGGTTGAGTAGCGTGATGGACGTGGAACTCCGTCAGGGTAGCCAAGATGGCATCGGCGTGCGCGGCGCATTGTCGCTTCTGTCGAGCCGCGTGTTGGTGGACGGCCCCATAGGCGGGAGCGGAGCGACTTTCTTAGTTGGGGGTCGTCGGACCTATGCTGATGTAATCGCCAAAGCGCTGTCGTACCGTGCGGTTGGTTACTACTTCGCAGACGGATTGGCGAAGATCACTGTCCCGTTGCGCCGGGGCCGCATCTCCGTTACAGGGTACTGGGGCCACGACGCCCTGGAGTTACCCTGGGTGGAGCCGCAACCGGGGCGCGATGGTCTGGACCTCGCGTTCTCATGGGGAAACCGGCTCGGCGGTTTAACCTACGTTCACCCGATTGGCGAGGCCATCCTCGAGCACCACGTTCACGTCAGCCAGTTCGATGGCAAGTTCGGGCTGGTCCCGAACCAACTGGAGGCGCGGAACTCGGTGCGTCAACTCGCGGCTCGCACTTCAGTCGCCTTCCGCGTGGCCACTCAGAACGACGTTCATGTGGGTGTCGGTGTCGAAGACTATCGAATTGTCTACGAGTCCGAGAACGCCGCTTTCGATCTCGAACAGCCGGACGGCATCTGGATCGGCGACCACCGGATCCCGTACGACTTCCAGGACCTGGCGCTGAACGGCCAGCTACTCGACGTGGAGTCCGTGCCGCGTTGCTGGTTTGGGTACGTGGACGATCAGTGGAGGCCGTTCTCATTTCTGCTCCTCCGTCCGGGCGTGCGGGTGGAACATGTGGACGGCGGTGCCGGGTTCACCGGAGTGTCGCCGCGGTTCGCGGTCAAGACGTTCATCACCGCCGACTTCGCACTCACGGGATCGGCGGGTCGATATTACCAAGCACTTCACTCGATCCGCGACCAAGAGGTCCCCATCACAATAGTCGACTTTTGGGTTGGGGCAGACGCTCGCACGCCGGTCGCCCAGTCGGATCAGGTAGTGGTCGGCTTCGAGCGCTGGTTCGGGCAGGACGTGTCTCTGACAATCGAGGCATACACCAAGACCTATCGAGCGCTGCCTATGCGAAACCTCGAGGATGATCCTCGGACGCGTGGCGACGAGTTCCTCGTCGCAAACGGGGATGCCGCCGGCGTCGACTTGCTGATCCGACGGCATCGCGGCAGCGTGCGCGGCTGGCTCGCGTACAGTTACGCGAGGGCTACGCGCGAGGCTGCGGGCATATCGTTCCCCCCGGCGCACGATCGTCGGCACACGATCAATTTCGTACTCCAGACACCAGGGCCACTGGGCAGTGTAATGAGCGTCCGTTGGGGCTACGGTTCGGGACTACCCTACACGGGGATCGTAGGACAGTGGCTGCACCGACAGTACAACTCAGAATTGCACCTATTCGAACGACCTCAGAAAGAGGTCGTGAGCACTGTCATCAACGGCGAGCGCTTCCCTCACTATTCACGCCTCGATGTCGGCTTCCGGTGGGAACTACACTGGCTCGGCGGCTCTTGGTGGCCCTACGTGAACGTCGTCAACGTATACGACCGCCGTAACGTGTTCGCGCACACGTTCGACTACAGCCGCGTACCGCCCTCGCGCTCGGGATGGTCGCAGCTACCATTCCTACCGATCGTGGGTGTGGAGGTCGAGTGGTGATGAGCATCGCCTCCCGCCTCCGGACAGGCATCCTGAGCATCGGCCTCGCGTTGCTCGCAGGCTGTGTGCTGGACGACGTCGTCGCTCCCGCTGGCGAGCGGATCGTGGTGGTCACGGCGATCCTGCGACCCGACATAGAGTACCAGTACGTGATCGTTGAGCAGACGCTCGAAGGCACAGTCGAACGTCCGGATTCGTCCGAGTTTCCCGTGCCGCCGCACTCACCGCGGTTTCCACTCGACGAAGCAGTGGTCACAGTGGCGAACTTGGAGCTACCCGATGATCCGTGCGGTAACCCCGTGGAGTTTCGCGACATACCGTATGCTCCGCAAACGGGATCCGTGCCTGGGCTCTACTGGGCTCCGAGCAGCTGTCCCACCATGCGCCCCGGTGACCGACTGCAGCTGCGCGTGCAGACGGCCGACGGCGAGGTGGTCACCGGCGTTACCCGTGTCCCTGGCATGCGTAGCGCGTTTCTCGCACGAGGGAGAGATTCGGTGCAGATGGGTGGAGGAGACTCGGTGATGACGTTTAATCGGGACCGAGACACTCTGAGGTTCGGTGTAGATGCAATCCACGGCCGATCACTTCAACTCAATGTACGGCGAGACGGTTATCTCTCGGACTTCGGCACCACCGTACAGGTCGACACAACTGCATTTCTCTTGGCCGGTAACGCAATCGACGTGTTCGTCGCGGGAACGGGGGAGGACGTCTTCAGGGGTGGCCGGAGCTATGTTGTGACACTCACACTGACGGATACGAACTACTACGACTTCACACGTTCCTCGAACAACGAACTCACCGGCCGTGGGTTCATCAATCACCTCGAGGGAGGGATCGGGGTGTTCGGAAGCGCAGTGGCCGCGACGAGCCGTGTGTGGTCGGTGGCCGATGCGGACGACCCGCGCGAGGGCTGCCACCATCTCAGTGGATCTGTCGACACCGTCGCCATTGACGCCGATCTCTGCGTGTACCT
>CAYTDU010000015.1:0-21790 GCA_964436395.1 uncultured Gemmatimonadaceae bacterium
CAAGAAGTTTGATGAAGGCGAGGACGTCTCACGGTATCTTGACCTTTCGAAAGCTCGGAGGCCCATCCAGGAACATAAGAGGGTGAACGTTGATTTTCCTTTATGGATGGTCCAGCTCCTAGACAAGGAAGCAAGACGGCTCGGAGTGCCCCGACAAGCCATCATCAAGCTGTGGGTGGCTGAACGACTGAAAAAGGCATCCTGAGATCTTTGAAGGAGCCGAAGCTTGGAGAAGACGAAAAGTTTCTGCGTCTGTTGTCTGAGAAGGGGTCTCTATCGGTTGAGAAATTAGACCCAAAAATGCAGGAAACTGTTTCTGTCCTGAAATGGCAGTGCGGTCTCCGCTGTCAACGCCTAGGACTATCGTTCCCACCGGATCGTTTTCGACAACCATCGGCAGACACACCACGCCTTCCTTTCCAAGAAAGCGGACGATCTGCTCATCGATGATCGAGGTTGCGGTATCACCGCTCGCCACGAAGCACTCAACGGAGCGTTCTTCAGTGAGCGCGACAACTGGCGCGCTTTGCTCGTACGACAGAGGTACCGTGAGTTCCCCGACATACGAACAACACTGACCGTGTGCTTCGAGTGATTTGCGTGCGTCGTCAATCAAGAAGAACACAACCCGGTCAATGTCGAAATGCCCATGCAGCGTCTGCTCGACCAGCCGAATGACCTCGTCTGCTTCTTCTACGTGCAGCAGGCCGTACGAGAGTGTTGCCAGGAGACTGGTGTCGCGGACATGACCCGTGACCGCAGTATGAGCATCGGTGTGTGAAGGAGGAGCCTGGGCGGCATCTTTCACGGCGGTTGTCAGATCAACCGCCAGTGTTTCTATGGTCTCGTCGAACAACTTCTGCGTGGTTTCAACGGCACGTTCCAGCTGTGCGTCGTCCAGTTCGAGAATGCTCACTTCGGGACGAGAGAACGACGTGTCGCCGGAAGACTCATCCTTCGCAAGCACGTTGGCCGCATACACGACTTTCACCAAAGGGAAGGCCAACGCAACAGCATCTGCCGGATGATGATGGTAGTGAATGGAGTCGGCCAGCAACGAGTGATGCCGCCAGCGCCGCACTACCTCTGCGCCTACCGCGGCATGTTCGTCGACGATCAGGTCCTCTTCCTTCGTCTCGCGTTGTTTGCCGGACGAACTGCCAGAAAACCGCAGCTTGTATTTGGTAGGGTAATGTGTCAGCAGTATCAGCTTGCCAATATCGTGCAGCAGCCCCGCCAAAAATGCACCCTGAGACTCGTGTAGTCCGGCCTCTCGCCCTAGCTGCTCTGCCAAGAAGGCGCACTTGATGGAATGCGCCCAGAACCTGGTAAGGTCACCGGGCGAGCAGTATGAGTAAGTGTCAAACACATCGAGAGTAGATGACCACCTCACCAAGTGAGCGACCGTATCCTGCCCGACGAGCGACGCAGCCTCCTCCACATGTGGCACCGCCTGTGGAGTGCGATCCTGAGCCAGACGCATGATATTGAGGCTGAGTGCGGGATCCAGCCTAATGACTTCCGCGAGCTCCGAGACCGCAACTCCTGGTTCGTCGAGCAGTTCGAGAAGCTTCGCCGTGATATGTGGCAGGCTTGGAAGGCTGTTGGTACCAGCCAACTGAGAAACCAGCACGTTGTGAGGTTTTGCGAGGCGGTTTCTGTTGGATCGGGCCATGATTGCGTCAGCTACTCACGACGGAAGAAGAGCTCAGCCGTGACTGCCTCACCTCTGCATGGGATATCGAAAACTTCAATCGAAACTGCCAGTCAGACGTGAATTCAACCCCCTCGCAAACCTCGTTGCGCTCTCCTCTACCGAGAACACCACCCATCTATATGCCAATTTGTGGTCAGACACTTCAGACAACAAGTGCCTAATGGGTCATTAGGGTGTTTTATTGGGACATCCACCGGGCGGCGGTTGGAGTCCACGGGCGCTCGCATCCCTTACGGGATATGAGTAAGAGATAACCCGTGGCCGAAGGATCTTCAAGAACGAGCTGGATTGACTCTTATGAGCCGAACTCTTCTCTCAGCCGTGCTACGACAGTATCGTGGGCAACCCGCACGAGGGGCAACAGGGCTGCGGCACGTGTACAATCGCCTTCCGCTCCTGCAACCTCCAGTCTTCGTAGGAGTTCGGCAAGCTGCTCGGCACCTATGCTCGCCGCGGCTGACTTGTACGCGTGAGCAGCAGTTCTAATCTCTTTACTCGAGGCTGCTTCCACCGACATGCCGATATTCTGCATTCGCACAGGGGCATCATCGAGGAATGCCTCCACTAAATCGTCGATAATGTCTTCCAGGTCCGCGTCGGCCATGACTCTACGTAGGTCGGCCACCTGGAATGGGGCTATGTCGTTATTGCTCCCGACATCTATGCTCCCGACAGTATTTGTCATGGTGTTTCTATCCTCTAAGATTCAACTCTGTCGACCTGTCTGATCTGCGGTTCAATGCGTGATTGGTAACAGTCTGGGCAAATGCCGTGCGTGAAGGAGGATTCGGTTCGGTTGGATATGTAGACCTCAATATCATGCCAGCGATCATTGGGATCGCGGATTTTCCGGCAGTATGAACAAATCGGAAGTAGTGACTCGAGCTGCGTGACCTCGGAATAGAGACCCAGTATCCGCTCCGCGACCCGAACTCTAGCTGCTAGTTCGTCTCTATCGAGCGGCTTCCTTATGAAATCGTCCGCCCCTGCATCCATCGCCCTGAGATAACAGCCCTTTCCACCCAACACCGTCAGCATGATGATGTAGGTGTACACTGGTCTTTGTTCAGCGCGAACCGCACGGCACAGCTCCAGGCCGTCAAGCTGCGGCATCATCCAGTCGACTATCATCAATCGATAGTGTTCTTGTGAGTATTGCTCCCAGGCAGTAACCCCATTGTCGGTTTCGACCACCTCGTGACCGAATGACTCGAGGGTGCTCTTCAACATGAGCCTAGCGACTTTGTCGTCTTCGGCAATGAGGATCTTCATGGATCTCCCCTTTAGAGTCGAGGCATTCAAGCCGACCACACCGGGAAACGAACTGCGGCTCACTCGGCCCAGGTGCTGTTCATTCTGACTAATTATCGGCTTTTCGACTCGAAGGCCTTAATCGGCGTTCAGCGTATCACTCTCGTATTGAATCCATTTTTCGAGAACATCGGCCAGAACCTGGCGTTTCACAGGTTTCATGACATGGTCGTCCATGCCGGCCTCTAGGCACTTTTCTCTACTCCTGTTCATCACATTTGCGGTCAAAGCGACAATCGGCGTCCGCGACGCACCTCCCTCTGAGCTTCGGATAGCACGGGTTGCCTGGTATCCATCCATAGCGGGCATCTCACAGTCCATGAGCACGATGTCATAGCCACTGCTGCACGCCGCCTCAACCGCCTCACGACCGTCGCTCGCGATGTCCACTTGATAACCAAGCTTCTGCAACATTCGCACAATGACTTTCTGATTGACCGGATTATCCTCGGCAAGCAGAACTCTAGCACTCTGTGCGGGAACGTCTGAGCCTACACAATGGCCTCCTGAAACCCTTTCCTTTCTGCCGCCACTGCCTACGTCCATTCCCAGAATAGCCGCCAGTGAACGCCAGATGCGCTCGCGACGAAATGGCTTGACCACACAAGCAGCGAATCCAGCTTCGATTGCGGCCGCTGTATCCGCCCGTGTGCCGATCGGAGCCAGCAATACCATCTGTGTGCCGTTCAAAGCGGGCTCACCAAGCAGCCGCTGGCCGACTTCAGTTCCTTCGACCTTGGGCAGGGTGAAGTCAACGAATACAACGTCGTACTGCTTGCACTCATTCTGGGAGTGATTGATTAGCGAGATCGCTTGTTCCCCCGATTCGGCGATATCCGCATCCATACCCCACCCACCGAGAGTAGCCTGCAGCGACCGTGCGCTTACCGCATGATCTTCCACGATCAAAGCCCGTCTATCGGCGAGTTCTTCAGCCGGCCATCTCAGCATGCTGTCTGACTTGTCGTCGCAGCCCACTCTTGCGGTGAACCAGAAGGTGCTACCTACCCCGAGTTCACTCGTGACTCCAATCTCCCCGCCCATGGCAGCCACCAAACGCTGACAGATGACAAGACCCAATCCCGTACCACCGTATTTTCTGGTCGTGGAACTATCCGCTTGTACAAATGGTTGGAAAATCTTCTCCTGCGCCTCCGCGCTCATTCCGACACCTGTATCACTCACTTCGACGCGAATCACCGAGTGTTCAGCGTCACCTCCGACCACATCCAACTTGACGACTATCTCCCCGGCCGCAGTGAACTTCACCGCGTTCCCAAGCAGATTGATGATGATTTGACGGAGTCGTCCTGAATCCCCGACTACCGTCTTGGGTACAGCCGGTGAGAAGGTACAAACCATCTCGAGCTGCTTCCCACTAGCGCGCGTTGCGATCAGGTCCATCGAATCTTCGACTGTTGTCCGGACATCGAACGGGACTGTTTCGAGATCTAGCGTTCCGGCTTCTATTTTGGAGAAGTCGAGGATATCGTCGATAATGTCGAGCAACGACTCTCCAGAAACGCGTATGGTCTCTACATAGTCTCGCTGCTCTTCATTCATCTCGGTTGCTCTTAGGAGATCCGTCATTCCGATGACGCCATTCATGGGCGTCCTGATCTCATGACTCATGGTGGCGAGGAATTCACTCTTTGCACGGGCTGCGGCTTGAGCTTCCTCATTGGACCGCTCCAGTTCGAGGGTCCGTTTTGCCACCATCCCCTCTAGATCTTTTGCATAGCCACTCAAAGAGCAGTAGAGATCGAGATTTTCAAGTGCATTTGCACAGTCGGCGAGCACGATGGATATGAATTTCTGCGAGGCCTCGAGCACGTAGCTTCGATTCTTTTCAACCACACCCAGGAACATCCCCACTACTCTGGAACGTGTGGCGAGCACGTGAAGCATCACACGGCCCTTCAAGACTCTTGCAGGGACAATCACCGGTCGGTTCTGCCTCACTGCCCATGCGAACGTGCCGGAATCTATGTGACTTTCCAACTCTTGAATCATTTGTTCGGATCTCTCGCTGGGCTCGATATCGATCGGCGAGAAGTCGAACGTGTCCGTTTCGGCGATCCAAAAGCCTACCGCTTCCAAGTCTACGATGGACCGAAGTGTTGCAGCAGCCGTCGCGCAAATGGCCGCAGGATCGTCGTGCTCCGACAGATCCCTGCGGGATCGAAAGAGGCCCACCACCGTATCCAGACACTCGAGCAGCCAGTGATTCATACGTGTGGCGTTGATCTCTGCTGAGTCCTCCGGTTCGGAAAACGGCATCATTGCCGGCCTGGCCGTCACTCCGAGTCCTCCAGAATCGTGCGAACAGCTGCCTCGTACTGCTGGTCAACGTCTGCCAATACGTTGGCAATGGCGTTCTCGGGAATACCAAGTCGTTCCCATGCGAATGCATTGAGTGTAGGTACCCAGCGCTCAGCGCTGCTTCCCATCAACATTGAATGTGCGAAAACGTCAGCCAGATGAACAACGGCAACTTCTATCTGAAATCGGGTGGCTCGGGCTGGGCGGTGATGGAGTGAAACCGGGACATGCAGTGAAACCGGTAGGTTCCAGCTGGACATCAGCGCTTGCCCAACAGCCGCATGATCGTAACCGAGGACCGCGTTCTCGGCTTCGTGCAGCAGCGTCTTGTCGTCCACCGATTGCTCGATCGCAGCGCGGGCCCCATCCGGATGGGACATGAAAACCACCAATTTCCCAATGTCGTGCAGCAGGCCGGCTACGAAGTGCCGTTCGACGTTTGGTGCTTTCAACTCTGAGGCCAGTGCCCGGGCACATACTCCGCAGCCAATACTGTGTCGCCAGAAACTAGCCATATCCACCAGTTCCTGAGGAACGTCCTTGAACATGTCCACTACAGAAGTAGCCAGTGCGAGATCGTGAATCTGCTGCGTGCCAACGACCGTCAGGCCCTGCTTAACTGATTCGATTGCCGATGGGAATCCATACATGGCGCTATTTACGAGACGAAGTAGCCTAGCTGTGAGCCCAGTGTCTTCGCTAATTACCGCCCCAACGTCATCCGCAGAGCTGTAAGGGTCTTCCATCACTTCGACCAATCTCATATACACAGCGGGAAGTGACGCTATGTTTGTGGATTTGCGAATTAGGTCCTCAATACTAGGTGGCATGTTTCCCCCCGCCCGCAATCCTTCGGGCACACTCTTCGAGCAACAGTGCCACGACGGGGTGGTCCAAGTCACAATGTCTGAATAGCTCGCGTGCTGCAGCGGCATGCCGCGGCTCTATCACCGAATCCTGGGCGGTGTTCTGAAGCTGTTGATTGGCGTCATCATCGCCTGCCACATTGACACCCTGCACTCCCCAGATCTTGAACAACCTCAGCTCTTTCTCGGTCAGTTCGTTTCCCGCCTTCGCGAGAAGTTGCCCGTTCCGATCCACCACATCTGAGGTGAGCTGCATGCCAGGCCGCGCTTGCTCCAGTCGAAGAAGACCCATGACGATTCCCAGGTTTCGGGGTCGAGCCAAGTTGACCGTGCCGCTCAACCCGTTTCTCGCGACATCCGATCGTCGGTAGCCGCGTTCCTTGACAGCTCGAATTATCGGCTATGCGAGAAAACTCCTTTAGCAGCCTTTGAAATCCGTACAGCACGCCTGATCTCAAGCTTCGCGGCGCCAAATCCGATAATCCCTCTAGACAAGCACTTCATTGCATTTCAAATCGGAGGACAGGGACGCAAGCATGCTCGCCATCGTCGGCGTGTTAGTGGTAATTGTGTCAGTGCTCGGCGGGTTCAGTCTGGCGGGAGGGCACATTGCAGCCCTATTCCACATCTCGGAGTTTATCGTGATCGGTGGCACCGCGCTGGGCACCATTTTGATTTCGACACCGAGATCCATTCTGAAGGAGCTGTTCGCCAAGCTCACCGGGGTGATCAAACAAACACCGTTCTCGAAGGAGCTTTATCTCGAGGCGCTGAAGATGATTTTCGAGTTGTTCCAGATCGCACGACGCGACGGCCTTGTAGCGATCGAATCCCACATCGAACGCCCCGATCAAAGTGAGGTTTTCAAGAAGTACTCCGCCGTCGCCTCCCGACATCACGCAATCACCTTCCTGTGTGATTCTCTCAGGCTTGTCTTGGTTGGAAGTGTGCCGCCGCACGATCTAGAGGCGTTGATGGATGCTGACATCGAAGTGCACCACGAACAGGAAGCCCGTCCAGTGAATGTGCTCCAAAAAGTGGGCGATGCCCTACCCGGAATTGGCATCGTCGCAGCGGTCTTGGGCATTGTCGTAACCATGGGCGCAATAGCCGGACCGGTGGAGCACATCGGCGAAAAGGTGGGTGCTGCGCTGACTGGAACATTCCTCGGCGTGCTACTGGCGTATGGTTTCGCGACTCCGTTGTCGAGCAGCATGGAACACCAAAACGCGGAGGAGGCCCGTTTCCATCATTTCATCAAAGCCAGCGTTGTCGCTTTTGCCAAGGGGTTCGCTCCGATTGTGGCGACAGAATTCGCGCGGAGGGCGATCTTCGCCGACGTGCGCCCGTCGTTCGAAGAGATGGAAGCAGCCTGCAAGAGTACCAGAAAAAAGTAGGCTCCCATGAACAAGGAACGCGAGGCCCCGTTACGGATAATCGTGCGCAAGAAACGCCACGACAATGGCGCGCACGGTGGGGCGTGGAAGGTCGCCTTTGCCGACTTCATGACCGCGATGTTTGCCCTGTTCCTAGTGTTGTGGCTCGTCAACCAGAGTTCCGAGGTGCGGTCATCCATTGCCGGGTACTTCGCTAACCCCTTGGGCTTCCCTGGTGAAGCCGGCAGTTCTCTCATGCCGTCTGATGGATCGATGGCTTCAGACATTCGACCCGTATTGATTGAGACGTTCAGTCTGCGACGCTTACAACTCCGAGAGCTCGAGTCGAGGTTACGGAACCGACTGGACGGGCTTCCGGGATTGGAGTCGGTTGCTGCTCACATCGAGATGGAGCTGGTGGAGGATGGACTGAGGATTCAGTTGCTCGAAGACTCGTCCGGCATCTTCTTCGAGACGGGACGCAGCCAACCGAAGCCAGAGGGGAGGCAGGTGCTCCAGATACTAGGAGCGGAACTGGCCCCACTCCCCAACATCGTGATCATTGAAGGTCACACGGATGCACGGAGGTACGTCGAAGGCCATACTTACACGAACTGGGAGTTGAGCGCAGACCGCGCCAACGCCGCCCGTCGAATACTCACTTCGAACGGCATGCACGACTCGCAGATCGGCCAGATCCGCGGTTTGGCCGACAGGCAACTTCGCGACCCGGCAAACCCTTTGGCGCCCAGCAACAGAAGGGTCACCATCACAATCCAGGAGATAGGCGCAGGGCAGCCTCCAGACACGACCGTTACAGCCAACCAGGCTCGGCGAGGTGCGCCGTGAGTGCGACCGTTACAGTTCTCATGGCATGCGATGACCCCTTCACCACGCGCGGGTTTTCCGAAGTGGTGCAGCAGATTCCCGATATGGAACTCACGGTGACGATCGACGGGGACGGTCTTGTAGATCTAGCATTGGAGCTTTCTCCAGACCTGATAATCTGCGGCGCTACTGTTGGTGACACCGATGGTTTCGAGATCTGCCGGGCTATCAAGGCAGACGGTCGCATCGCTTACGCGCTGTTGGTGTTCCTCATCGCCCATGGCGAACGTGAAAACAAGGCGTTGGCGCTGCAGTCGGGTGTTGACGCCTTCCTGACTGTCCCGCTCGATCCCGAGGACGTGGAAGCCGTTCTGGCTCAAGCCTCAAGGTTGAGTCTGATGCGCGCGCAGATCTTGCAGGGTGACGTTCGTTTGAAGACCGCCGCTCGGGACATAGAGCAGATTGTCGACCTTCTGGTTGGTCTGATCGATTCGCGGCTGCCTGGAGCGTCTCGCAGAGGTGAGGCGCTAGCTTCGTTGGCAGAGAAGATCGCCGCAAGATTCGAGATACCAGGCCATCTCCTGCCGGACCTCGACGTTGGCGCCCGGTTGCAGGAAATCGGCAAAATCGTCGATCCAGCGTCCGCACCACGAGTTGCACTGGAGCATCGACCTGCATGCAATGGCCCAGCATACACTGTCGTGTCAGCAGCCGTACTGGCACAGCTAGACTTGCTAGCGGGTCCGGCAGAAGTCGTAGGTGCCATGTGTGAGAATTGGGACGGTACTGGGCTTCCCGATAGACTTCGCAAAGGCCAAATACCGCTGCGATCGAGAATCCTCAGGGTCTTGGTGGACATTTTCGACCGACTGGAAGACGGCGACTTGTCGCAGGCAGCCGAGGTATTATCTCAGCTGAAGGGCCAGGGCGGCACTCTCTACGATCCGCTCGTATTGTTGCATTTGCAATCGGTCTTGGGCGAGAACACTGGCGCGGATGGATCTAGCGCCAACACCCAACTGTCGGTCGCCGACCTCAGAGAAGGTATGGTACTCGCCGAGGATATTTACACGAGTTCCGGCGTCATGCTGCTCGCGCGCGGCGCGGTTCTAACCGAGGCAACACTCGAAGTCATCAGGTACCGTAATCATGTAGATCCCGTGGTTTCTGGAGTCTCGGTGTGTTCTTGAGAGCTCGTTGGACACCTTGCGCTTTGAGTGGGAACCACCTACTCTGGCACGGCATTCCATTTGGGACGCCGGTTCTATAGTAATCGAGGAGTCGTTGCTGCAATGTTGTTACCCGAAACACTCACGTCATATCTGTCCGGGATTCATGGCCGGCAACTAGATGACTTGCTGATCATGCTGGACCGCACCAACCAGGGCCACAGCATGTTCAGAGGAATTGCTCACGATCTCAGCAACGCATCACAGGCGCTATGCATGGGAGCGCCGGCCGTTCAAGCTGGAGATATCGAACCGGACAAATGGCTCGCCATGACGCGGTGGGTCGATGAGAAGATGAACCGCGCTGCAGCTGTGGTGCGGGATTTTGGTACACACGGTGAAGACGAAGATCGCCCTGTCCTCGTCCAAGAGGTCTTGAGTGTCACTCATGATTGGCAACAGCTGCAACGTGCACAACCGGTAGGACACATTCAGTGGAATGCATCACCTGACTTGCTTCCCGTTCGTGCATCCGATCGACGTTTGCGCCAAGTCCTCCTGGCGTTGATTTCGAACGCAAAAGAAGCTGTAGGGGAGCAACGAGAAGCAAAGATATCTATTGAGGCATCTCCATCCGACAACGGCGTGACGATCGCTGTGCAGGATTCCGGTACCGGCATCGATTCGGCAATAAGGGACCAGATCTTTGATGCCTTTTTCTCGACGAAAGACCCGGAACTACACGTGGGCCTTGGATTGACTGTGGCTCGCTATTCGGCCGAGAGTTGGGGAGGTAGCATCGAAATCGACGAGACCGAAGATGGTGGAACTCGCGTGAGCCTCTCACTGCCCTATTGGACGAAACGGCAACGAGACGTCTAGCACGGTCTACATCACACCATTCTCAATATCTCTGTAACCATCTCGTCCGCGACCGTCACGAGTCTAGCCGCGGCGGCAAACGCCTGCTGCTGCGCAATCAGCATGACCATCTCTTCATCCACATTCACGCCGTTTGAGCTTGCCCGTACCGTTTCTGCACGGTCAACCAAAGTTTGATGGACGGCCGCGTTTTGTTGCACATCCAGCACTCTGGATCCAAACGAAGTGACGGTACTCGTGTAGAAATCACCCATCGAAGTGCCGCCAAGTGAGGCTATGGAAGTGGATCGCAACGCTGCTATCTGTAGCGCCACATCTCCATCTCCAGCCGCGGTCGTGCCACCGGCAGCAATCTCGTCAGCGGAACTCTGAACCGCTGCTGACAACGCGATAGTGTGTGCAGTAACGCCTGCAGGGTCGAAGAAATCGACGTTCGTTGCTCCGGTCGCAGTGAACCCGCTGTTGTGAATGGCGTTCACCTCCGTCACCAACGCCGCGGCGAACTGATCGAGGTTGGCACGCAGCCCGGGAAGCTCGACATTCAAGACCTCGGCCAATGCTAGCAGGCTCCCAGACCTTGGATCGACGTCGCTGCCGCCGACGACGCCTATCCCCGTGCCTCCACCAGCCAATGCCCGAACTTCGAGTGTTTGCGCCATTCCTCCATCGACCAATAGAGTATCTCCGGCAGCAACACCAACAGTTCCGTCGTCGCGCTGCAGTACTCGTACGCCCATTGACTCGGAGAGTTGATCGATCAAAATATCTCGCTGGTCCTCCAGGTCGGGCGCCGAATTGTTCGGGCCGCCTGACGAGAGGATAAGTTGATTCAGGCTGGCTATCTCGGATGCGATACGGTTCACGTCATCCACCGTAGCGTTCATCTCGGCCAGTGCGTTGCGCCCGGTCTCAACTAAATTCTCATCCAGCAGATGCAGTTGATCCACCAATCGGCTCGCATTTTGCCGAACCAACCCACGATGCACGCTGCTCGAGGGATCGTTGGCAAGTTCACTGAAGGCGTTGAATAGTCCATCGAGTGACGCAGCGATGCCGTACTCAGATGGTTCATTGATGGCAGCCTCAACCTGCCCGAGGTGCGTGCCAAGGGTTTGAGAGTGGCCAAGCAGCCCGGTTTCTCTACGCACGGTGGCATCGTGCAACCAGTCGCGAACCCGAGTGACTCCCGCATAGGTGACGCCGCGACCTAACGGCCCCCACGGAGACTCCGATGGGACTGCTGCCGCCAGGTCCAACTGCTGTCGCGAATACCCGGGTGTCATCGCGTTGGCGACATTGTGCCCGGTTACGTCCAGGGCCCTCTGGTGGGTCAATAGGGCACTGCGCGCAATACCGAGGAGACTGATCAGTGTCATCAGTTCATGCCTTTCGATTCAAAATCCTACCGTGCATTTCCCCCTCATTATCCCCAGGACCACGACCGTAAACAGCACCGGAACGCGACACCGCGGAGAAGAGTTCTTGGAGGAATGCATCGTTGGCGTCTTTGGCCTTCTGGAGCACAGTCCTGTTCACCAACGCTTCACGCGCCACCGCCTGCGCCGCATACCGAACCTGCGCTCGCGCCGTATCCAGTTCGAGCGGAAGCGGCTCCCCCAGGAAGTATTCGAGTTGGTTGAGTGCCAGGTCCTCGCGCCCCGTCAGATAGTGAACGACAGAGGCTCTCCGCTTCTTCGCCTCTGCGAGCGTTCGCGCTATGCGCCCAACCGCCTGCGAACTCATTCTCAGTGCATCGTCGTCGTTGGCGGCAACGGCCGCCCTTTGAGATGCCATCGCATGTTCCAGCTGCTCCAGAACAGACGCCTCATCCCGAAGTGCGCGAGAGAGTGATGCTAGCCAGTCCGGTGTTTCTTCAGTGTGGAAGTCCATTGCCTACGACTCGACAGCAGGTTGGTCAACCAAACGGCGACTCAGCTGGCGGTAGAGTTCTTCGCCCAAGCCGCGCTCCCATTTGAACGCTGCCTCCTGCGCCAGTTGCTCGTCGAGCATCGCGGTGAACATCTCTTCGCCCGGCGACGATTCTCCCAACCCCCCGTCCGGCACTGACTGGCGCATTGCCTGAAACAGCTGATTGAGGAACACGCTTTCCAACTCATCAGCCAGGCGCTTGAGCTGCACACGGCTGTCGGTTGGCGCTGCATTCAAGCCGCCGGCGTTGATCCCGGTCACGCCATTCATCGCACCACCACCCTCGCCATCAATGCCCCAGCTGCCTTCAACGACTCAAAGACCGCCGCGATCTCCCTGGGTTCAGCACCGACAGCGTGTAAACCCGCCGCCACATCCTGGACTGTGGCGTCCGTCCCCAACCACACGCTGCCTGGGCTGCCCGGATCACCCGCGTCGGTTGGTTGACCCACCTGCAGCGACAATCCGTGGTGGCTCACTGCTGCAGGCCCGATTATCGCGTTCCCACCCGCTACGACAGTCCCTTCACGGGCGTCAATGATGACAACTGCGGGTGTGTGAACCTGAACCGGCAATGTGTAAACCTGAGCGAGGAATCCGTTCACGTTGTCCGCGAACTCTGCGGCGGGATGCAAGGCCACCGAACCGGGATCGTCAACTGAAGCCGTACCGTCTCCTAACGAGGCGTTCACAGCTTCCGCAATTCTCACGGCGGTGACCTGATCCGGTTGTTTGAGCACGAGGTGTGGCTCAACCGCAAGCACGACGGGGGGTGGATCCACCTCCATCACGCCGCCTTCCGGAAGCCGCCCCGCGTTACCGCGTCGCGCGTACGACCCCACGCTCTGCGGATCATCCGCAACCACGACTGGACCTTGTGCGGTTGCCACAGGAGGCGAATTCGGATTTGATACGAGCGGCGTCATCCACAGTACGCCACCTTTGAGAGATGCCGCATCACCCAGTGCCGCCACCTGCACCTCGAAGCGTCCGCCCGCTCGTAGGTAAGGCGACACCTCCGCCGTTACTAGCACAGCCGCCGCCGTACGCAGCCTCAGATGATCCGAAGGAACTTCAATATTGAAGCGGCGGAGCAGGTTCACGACAGACTGAACGGTATGAACGGCACCGTAGTTCGCACCATAGCTGCGATCACCCGTACCATCCAAACCAACCACGAGCCCATATCCCACGAGCCTCCGCGGAACGGCGCCCTGCTGCACCGTGAGGTCTGCGATGTTGGTTTGGGCGAGGATGCCCGAATTGGTGGCAACGGTGAGACCCATCGAGAGTATCACAACAGCCACGACAATGCGAAGCTGTGGTATGATTGCTGTGTTGGTATCCGTCATGGCCAGAATATCCCTAGGATTTTGCCGAGGATGCCTCGTTTCGGACCGACGTTGTCACCGTCGTAGCTGATTGTCGCGCCCACTATCCTGCTCGAGAGCACCAGGTTCGTGGATGAGACGTCTTCAGGCCTCACGAACCCTGCCAACTTCACCTCCTGGTCTCTCCCGTCTACAGTTACCAGCTTCTCTCCTTCGATGCGTACGACGCCATTGGGTTCTATCTGGACCACGCGCACGCTCAATACTGCAGCCAGATTGCCCTGGCGGTTCGCCTCTCCCACATCCTTCGAATCAGCGCCTATCCCCGTACCGAACCCGGCCGAACCGTCGCCGGACAACGGACTCGTATCTACGCTCCCCGACACACTGGCGGACTGTTCGCGATCGGAGCTCGCCACCCTGGA
The DNA here is from genome assembly GCA_964436395.1 of uncultured Gemmatimonadaceae bacterium. Lineage (GTDB taxonomy): Bacteria > Gemmatimonadota > Gemmatimonadetes > Gemmatimonadales > GWC2-71-9 > JBDGYW01. Next base: position 14,157 of record CAYTDU010000015.1, read on the forward strand.
AACCTGCTCCCGCGCGGTGGACTGTTCGTCTACCACGATCGTGAGTATGTCACCCACTCGCAGAGGAATTCGATCCGACAACCACGATGCCCTGCCGGCGCTGGGTAGTGGGGCGGTTTCGGTCTGAGCGTCTGCCATCTCCGCAGCGCCGCAGAGAAGAAAGGACAGCAGGCAGATGCCCAATGCCTGGTGGTGACTCATTCGCCACCTCCTTTGAATATTGCGGTTCCAGGACCGGTGACGATCCCATTCACATGCGTAGAGGAACGACCCGATATTCGGGCTCGTACCCTTTCACCGACACGAGCGGCATTCAACGCCACTCCGGTCAGCGTTATTTGCACAGCTCCCCGGCTCCAAGTGAACTGGATCGGTTCGCCTGCAGAAACCACGTATGGTTGTGATACCGCCGGGAACGTGAGTTCCTGACCCGACGCAATCGGACGGCGTACCACCCAGCCCACTTCCGGCCTTGCGTGTTGCGTTCTGCGGGGGCTAGGCCAAGTGACGCGTACTTCATGGTGAATGTCACCCGGGGCAAGTTCATGACCTGCGCTCAATGGCCGAGCGGCCACTAGAACGGTGTCTTCAATGCCCACCCGAACCCGCGCGGCAACCGTAGATCCGTCTCCTCGAGAAAATGAGACTGCGAACCACCCATCTGCTCCACTTCCAATCAAGCGAAACGGCGCATCGACTGAGATTGGATCGTCCAGCACCAGGCGTCCCCATTGCGGATGAAGTGCCTCTCGAGCAACCTCCCACATCTCGGCGACCCGCGTGAGGATTCGCCGCTCGAGCTGCGGCGGGACTGCCGCCGTCTGGCCTTGCAGCGGTGAAACAGCCAAGGCTGCGAGCATAAAGGCCAGCAGCCAGATGCTAGCGAATGATGTCCGTAGTGGCATATGCCATGTCCTGGCCAACCTGAACGGCCTTCGAGTTGATTTCGTAGGCCCTCTGCGCGGCAATCATGTCGGTCATCTCCTGAACGATCTCGACATTGCTGCTCTCCAAACTGCCCTGCAGTATCCGACCGAAGCCTTCCTCCTGCGGGTAGCCCACCATTGGTGGTCCGGACGCATATGTCTCTGAATAGAGGTTCTCGCCCACTGCTACCAGGCCGCTCGGGTTCAAGAACCTCACCAGTTCCATCTTGCCCACTTCAATTGGGTGGCTCGCGCCGGCGGCAGTGATGCTCACGACACCGTTCGCCGAAACCGACACGCTAGTGGCATCCTCAGGAATAGTGATGCCTGGTAGTACCAGGTAGCCGCTCGTGTTGACGAGCGTACCCGAATCGGAGAGGGTGAACGCACCGTCGCGTGTGTAGCCGATCGTGCCGTCCGGGCGCTCCACCTGAAACATCCCCGCCCCGTCGATCGCTAGATCCAGGGGGCGTTGCGTCATCTCAGGTGCGCCCTGACTGTGGAGTCTGAGCACGCCAGCGACCCTAACTCCCTTACCTATCTGGATCGGAGCCACCACTTCGCTTCCCTGATAGCTCACGAGTTCAGCACCTCTCACCGTCTGATATAGGACGTCCTGGAAGCTCACACGACTGCGTTTGAAGCCCGTCGTGTTGACATTTGCGAGGTTGTTGGCGATCACGTCAATCATCTTCTGTTGCGCCAGCATGCCAGACGCTGATGTTCTGAGACTCGGGTTCATAACGCACTCTCACTTGCAGTTGTCATCAGACGGTTCCAACGTCGTTCGCTATCGAGCTCAGGACTGCATCCATCGCTTGAAGTGCGTCGACGTTGGCTTTGTATTGGTGTTGGATCTTTACGAGCTCTACCATCGAGGTGACCGGATCGAGGTTGGCCTCTTCCACGAATCCCTGCAGAATTTCGGTCTGCCCAAAGCCCGGGGCAGTGGTAGGTCCGTCGGCCAAATAACGACCACGGCCTTCCTTCATCAGGGTCGATACGTCTTCGACGGTTTCAATGCGCAAGGTGTCGAGGACGGCTCCATCCACCATCACGGCTCCGTCGCTCAATACTTCAACGGCCCCCCCCGCGATCACTAGCGGGCCTTCTTTGCCGAGAACTGGAGCACCTAGAGCGTCAATCAGCTGGCCTCCTGCATCCAGTCGAAACGATCCGCCCCTCGTCAGTCGCTCGCCATTCTCAGTCTGAACCACAAAAAACCCATCGCCGTCCAGTGCCAAATCGAGAGGACGGCCTGTATCGCGAAGCGCCCCCTGCTGGAAGTCGGTTTCCTGAACAGGGACAGGCGATTCGCTCCCGTTGAAAATGCGTGCCGTAACACGATCCACCTTGAAGGCATCTGTGTTTGCATTTGCCAGATTGTTGGCGACCACCTGCTGCAAACGCGTGTAGTAAGACAGCGTTCGGGCGGTCTCTAATATTCCTTTCAGGGGCATAGTGCCTCCCTCGAGTGCAGTTCTCTCGACGTGTGCAAAGGCAAAGGCTATGCCGTTACCGTCTCACCTCACAGCCTCGTCCTAAGTCGCTGTAGCTTATTATGTTACGTGCTATTTTCCAGCTGTTTGGAAAGCAGTGATTGCGGTGAATTGGTTGCCGGTACCGGCAAAAACTTCCTGGTGAGAAGAAACGCTGCTGCCGCCTCTAGGGGCTGTCAACAGAGACACCCCGTCCTGCGAAAGTCGTGCAGTATCTGCGATTACAGCCGCAGGGACACCAATTCGAGCCAGAACTCGGACCAGGTTCCTGCGAACCATCCAAGTACGATACAGCCTGGAGAGCAAAACAAGCCACAACAGACACGAGACGATCGCCAACGCGCCTACAGTCCACGGCAGGCGACCGACTTGCTCAATCAGCACAACAATCGTTGGCCAGGCACTCATCGAGCTGGATGCAATCAAGAGCGTTGCGACAGTGAAGACCACTGTGGTCCAGACCCGCCTGCTCACGTCGCCGCCTCCATTAGGTCGGCGTTCTCTCGGAGACGGCCAAGTGCCTGGCTCCTTATCTGCGACACTCTCGATTCAGTCAGATGCAACACCTCTCCGATCTGACGGAGATTGAGGTTTTCGTAGTAGTACAGAGCAAGTACCGTCCTCTCCTTCTGCGGCAGGCCAGCAATCGCCTCTCTGAGACATTCGAGGTCTTCGTCTTGGGTAATTCTGCTCGACGGATCTTCCGCATCGGGATCGCAGATTATCTCGTCCAGTCGCAGCGCCCCGGGTGTGCAGTCGGACGCGGAGCTTTCGAGTGGTATCGTCTGCGACCTGTCTCCGTCTGCCCACTGACGCCAGTACGTTTCCAAGTCGATTCCCAGAAATGCGGCTATTTCTATGTGCCTGGGCGGTCTGGCTAGTTGCGACTCGAGATGGGCTGTTGTCTCAGCCAGCTTTCTCGCCCTGCTCCGCGCCGTGCGAGGTACCCAATCACGGCTCCGGAGGTCGTCGAGCATCGCGCCACGTATACGCTGCATGGCGTAGGTGCTGAACACGAGGCCGCGCGACACATCAAACCCCTCGAGAGCCTGAATCAGCCCAAGCGTCCCTGCGCTCACAAGATCTTCCAGCTCAATCGATTGGGGTATCTTTGCCGCCAATTCCCTGGCGCTGTAGTGAACCAAGCCGAGGTACTGGTCCAGCAGAGCCGAGCGCGCTTCCGGCGAACCGGTTTCTTTGTATTTCTTCCAGAGTTCGTCTGTCACTGTAGTCATTGCATCCTCCACACGCCGTTCATCGTTGCGTGGTTGACCAAGAGAAGAAGTCAGGTCGGTCAGCAACAATTGCGCGCAACGCTTGCGCAGCTTCGCCAAGCGAGCCCCACTGCCTGGAACGATCCGGTCTCTTCGCTGCAGACTGCAACGCGGGGTCGTCCGGTACTGATCCGATATAGCTCAGTTGGAGACCAAGGAACCGCTTACCTGCATGTGCGAGTCGGTCAAACGCAGCTCTACCCTCCGCCTCGTCTACAACCTGGTTGACCAACACACCCATGGCCAAACCTGGCACACGGGAACTCACGATTTTGACGACCGCATATGCATCGGCGAGAGCAGTGGGCTCTGCCATTGTCACGATCACGAGTCCGGACGCTCTGATCGTGCAGAGCCTTACAACATCCTCAATTGACGGGCCCGCGTCGACCACCACAGAATCGAATCCCTGATAGAGATTGCTCAAGCTGTAGTGCAGTCGTGCGCGGTCGATCGGGTTGAGCGAATAGACCGACTCACCTCCGGAATCACTGGGCAAGAGCCAGAGATTATCGCTCACGCAATTGAGCATGTCTTCCGGAGCAGCTTCACCTGCAAGCAAAGCATCCATCCGGCCGAAGTTGGAACAGCCTAGTAGAATGTGCAGATTGCCGAGATTCTGGGATCCGTCCAGCAACAAAACCCTTCGCCCACTGTCGGCCAGCACGGACCCGAGCGTGACCGTCAGGACGGACTTGCCAACACCGCCCTTGCCGCTGGCCAGCACAACCGCTGCCGGTCCGTCACGATCCGCTAGAGCCGAGTCCATCACGACGGCGCTGTCGTCCAACGGGTAGTCGGCAAGCATCATGCGGCCGACACGTCACGACGCAGGGCGTCGTCCAGAGATGCCGTTGTTGAGGAGGCGCCCCCGGACGCGGATGTTAGATCGCCAGGCACTTCCTGGCCGGCACATACCCACCGGACGGGCGTGTCGTGTGCCCGTGCGAGCGCCTCGACGTTGCGCTCGCCGGGATATTCATCCAGCTTCGTGGCCAGTAGGTGTGTCACGCCGCGCCACTTGTAGTCGCCGAGGATCCGCTCCGCGTGTTGTGACATCATCCCTTCGGGGAGTACGAGATGTATCTCGTGAGGGGCTAGCTCTCTCAACATCTCCAAAACCACGGAGGCCTCCTCATGCTTTGCAGGACCCCGTCCCGGAGTATCCACTAGAACTACCTCGCACTTGCGCAGCCGGCGCTTCGCCTTGGCCAAATCTTTCAGCTGAAACACCCGTTCTAGTCTGATGCCCGCGGCACTCGAATATTCCTTCAGCTGATCAGCGCCACCGGCACGGTGAGTATCGAGGCTCAACAATCCAACTTTGCGATTGCCGAATGCAGCTCGGTTGAGAGCCAGCTTCGCTACGGTCGTCGTTTTGCCGGATCCCGTAGGACCCACGAGTGCTATCACCTGTTGCACCGCACGCTGTTCTTCCACCGGGGCTGGCTCACTCGCCGACTCAACAGGTCGGGGTGTTGGAGTACTCACCAGTGCCAACGCCGAGGCTTCGTCAGCTGCGGTGAGCTCGAAGTAAGCGAAGCCGTTCGGCAGTCTCCTGCGATGCACATGGACCACAATGGCGTTGCTACCCAGTTCTGCCTGGGCCTGGGCCAGCAACGCAGGCACGCGTGGGCCGGTGTATGTCTCAAGTTTCATTGCCAAGCTCCCATATGGCGAGGCTCTGAACCGGTGTCTGCGTGGGCAGCTCACTCAGCGAAATCACTGGCAGCCGCGGCACAACCGATTCAACCAAACGACGTATTCCCACCCGCAGACTGGGTGGTGCGATCAACGGGACGTATTCGCCTTCGCGCTTTGTTCGATCGGACAGGTCAGAAAGAGATCTGAGCAGGTCGGTGATCTCCTCTGGACTCAACATCCGCGAACCTTCGGAGTTGGACCGAGGGCTGAACAGCTGCATGAGGGCGGCTTCTAGGCGAGGACCGACCGTGATCGCGGAGATTACGCCCGCTTCGTCCTTGAACATCTCAACAATCACTGGCGAGAGAGCCCGGCGCACATTCTCCGCGAGCATCTCAGGGTCTTTCGTCTGATCGGAGGCGTCGGAAAGCGCTTCCAGCACTGTGACCAAATCGCGAACCGGTACTCCCTCGCGAAGCAGGCGCTGCAGCACGCGGTGTACCGTCCCGAGTGATAGCTTGGCCGGTACCACGTCTTCGATCAGAGCAGGGTTTGTTTCTTTGAGACTATCCAGCAACTCCCGCGTATCCTGCCTGCTGATCAGCTCGGCGGCGTGGCCTCTGATCGTTTCCATCAAGTGTGTAGCCAGCACAGTCTGTGGTTCCACCACGTGATAGCCGCCCGACTCAGCCTCAACCCTGCGATCGGAAGTAATCCAAACTGCGTCGATACCGAAGCTCGGATCCATGGTCGGCACACCCTCGATGGGAACGCCATTCCCTTCCATATCCAAGGCCAGGAGATGGCGGGGCATGACTTCGCCCGATGCAACCCGAACACCCCGCAGTCTTATGACATACTCGGTGGCTTTTAGCTGTATGTTGTCTCGAATTCGAGCGGATGGGACTATTATGCCGAGCTCGAGCGCGAGCTGCTTTCGCATGATCCCGACGCGCTTGAGGAGGTCGCCTTCCTGCTCTTCGTCGACCAGAGGCACGAGCGCATATCCGACTTCGAGTTCGAGAGGCTCAACAGCAAGGAGGTCTTGCAACGGAGTCGCCGGCTCCGCCAGCGATTCCGGACGTTGACCGACTTCCACAGCTTCTGCGTCCTCTTCAACACGCTTCCGACGTCCTACTCGGTAAGCGATCGTTGCCGACGAACCAGAAAGCAATAGAAACGGTATGGCCGGCAAGCCGGGAACGGCCGCGAATACTGCGAGAATCCCGGCCGCCACCCAAATTGTCCGGGCGTTGCCAGTCAGCTGGGAGGCGATGGCGGGAGCCATGGTAGCTCCCCTGGAACCGTAGGTAACCAGAATACCGGCCGAAGTGCTCACAATAAGAGCGGGAATCTGAGTGACCAGGCCGTCACCGACCGAGAGAGATGAGTAGGTCGCCAACGCATCGAGAGCACTCATGCCTCGCTGCAGCATCCCGATGGTGAAGCCTCCGATCAAGTTGATCGCGGTTATGACTAACCCGGCAATCGCATCACCTCGAACAAATTTCGCGGCACCGTCCATAGATCCGTAGAAGTCGGCATATTGGTTGATCTCTTCCCGGCGACGACGCGCTTCAGATTCATCTATCAACCCTGCACTGAGGTCTGCGTCGATGCTCATTTGCCTGCCGGGCATTGCATCGAGGGTGAAGCGAGCCGCTACCTCAGCGATGCGCCCCGCTCCCTTCGTGATCACCAAGAAGTTGATCACGACCAGGATCAGAAAAATCACGAGGCCGACTACGTAGTTACCTCCGATAACAAATCCACCGAAAGCCCTGATCACTTCGCCCGCCTGCCCCGTGCTCAGAATCAACCGCGTGCTACTTACATTCAGACCAAGCCGCAACAGCGTGATGAGCAGCAACAGGCTCGGGAAGATGCTGAACTCGAGCGGATTCCGTGCGGACAGCGTGACCAGCAAAACGACTATGGATATTGCAAAGCTGAGCGCCAGCAGCGCATCGAGTACGAAAGGGCGGAGCGGCACGACCAACAGTGCCACAACCACGACCACTCCCAACGCCAGATACGTCTCGGCCGATGCCGACACGAGACGGTTGACCACCGCTTCTCCCTTGGGCGAGCGCGCCGGCGCGCTCGCCTGATTCAAGGGAGCTCCGCTATTGCCCACGAAAGGCGGTGCGGGCGAGGCGGCGATTGGCGAACTTGGAGCGGTCAATTGACCTCCTTACCTGCTAGTAGATCACCCATATGCAGGCCAGCGCGTTGGCGGTACACGAACGCGAGTATCTCGGCAATCACCGCGTACAGTGCCGGAGGTATGG
>CAYTDU010000016.1:0-21074 GCA_964436395.1 uncultured Gemmatimonadaceae bacterium
GAGTCCAACTTCTCTACGTCGCTCTTGAAGGCGTCGCGAATGACCGCTGCCATGTCGACCTGCGCCAGCGCATTCGCAAACGGCCCGTAGAAATCCTCGAGCACGGTGCGCCAATCCAACTCGCCCTCTTCAACCTTGTCTAGCTCATCCTCCATCTCCGAGGTGAACTCCACATTGAACAGATCGGGGAACTGGCTAACCAATACCTTCGTTACGGTCTCACCGAGCTCCGTGGGATGGAACCGCTTGCTCTCCATGCGAGCGTAGTCACGATCTCTGAGCGTCGACACAATGCTGCTGTAAGTGCTCGGCCGGCCGATGCCGAGCGTCTCGAGTTCCTTGACCAAACTCGCCTCACTGAACCGTGGCGGCGGCTCGGTGAAGTGTTGGTTGGGCTCGATGCCCGACACGGTGGCTTTGTCGCCTTTCTCGAGGGCCGGCACAGGCTTGAGGTCTTCGAATGTCTGTTTGTCTCCGACTTCCTTGGTCTCGGCGTACAAGGTGTGGAAACCGTCGAAGATTATGATCGACCCGGATGCTCTGAACAAGTACTTGCCGATTTCGAAATCGAGCGTCGTCGTATCGTACACCGCGGGTTTCATTTGCGATGCGACGAAGCGACGCCAGACCAACTCGTAGAGCTTGCGCTGATCTGGAGTCAAATACTTCCCAACACTTTTCGGCTCCCGCAACACATCGGTCGGACGAATGGCCTCGTGCGCTTCCTGAGCACGTGCGCCTTTCTTCAACTTGTAAACGTTCGGTTTTGCGGGTAGGTAATCGTTGCCATATCTGTCGAGGATGAATTCACGCAGCTGGTCGATTGCACTTGGTGCAACCCGGGTCGAATCGGTGCGCATGTATGTGATCAGGCCCACTGCACCCTCGTTGCCCAACTCCACGCCCTCGTATAGCTGCTGCGCACAAGCCATGGTTCGCTTCGCCGAGAAGCCGAGGCGTTTGGCCGCCTCTTGTTGCAACGTACTGGTAATGAAAGGCGGCGCTGCGTACTTCTTCCTCTGCTTGCGCTGAACATCGGATACAACGAAACGTTTTCCCTCGACGTCCTTCACGACCTCGAGTGCGTCCGCCTCCGAACGCAGATCTGGTTTCTTGCCCTTTACCTTGTGCAGCTTTGCGGTGAACTGCTTGCGCTTGGCTTTGAGCTCCACCTCGATCGACCAATATTCCTGGGGCTTGAACGCACGGATCTTCTCCTCGCGCTCGACGATCAGCCTGAGCGCCACGGTCTGCACTCGGCCGGCAGAAAGACCTGCCTTGACCGCTTTCCACAGCAGCGGGCTCGCCTTGTACCCGACCAGGCGATCGAGTATCCGCCTCGCCTGTTGTGCCTCTACCTTGCGCTCGTCGATTTCGCCCGGGTTGTCCATGGCGTCGGCGATTGCGTCTTTAGTGATCTCGTGAAAAAGGACTCGATGGATGCTGCCGCCGTTGCCCAACTGGCTCGCCACATGCCATGCGATGGCCTCACCCTCTCGGGCCGGGTCGGTGGCGTGGTAAACAGCGGAAGAGCTCTGGGCCGTCTTTTTCAGATCTGTCAGAGTCTTGGCCTTGCCCCTGATAGTCACGTACTTCGGAGCAAACCCATTCTCGACCTCGACACCCAACTCACGTTGCGGCAAATCGCGGATATGCCCAACCGTCGCCTTGACCGTGTACCCTTTGCCCAGGTACTTGCCAATCGTTCTGGCTTTGGCAGGCGACTCCACCACGACCATTGAACTCTTCTTCTTCGCCATCTTCCTCTTCTTGTTCTTCAGACACGCGTTGCGCGGGGGGTCATATTTATCCCACGATTGCACGTCGCGCAAGTTCGACCACCGCGGCGGCTGTCTTACTTTCAGTAGAAACGGTCACAATAAATCCATTCAATACGAACGGAGCCCGACCGTACGGCCGGGCTCCATGCCACTGCGTTGACTGCGATGCGTTGTTCTATGGTGACGTGCCCCACCCAGCGGCGGGGAATATGTTGCTGATTGCCGGTAGTTGTACCGTCACGACTCCGTTGGCGGTCACGCCGACCAAGATCTGCTGACCACTCGCCAGCCTCGCCACACGCAACGGTCCGATGATCGGGTCGCGGATCGGCAACGTGACAACCTTCTCGAAGAAGAATGTATCGTACACTTCGATTTCGGCGTCTTGGACCGCAAGGAAGACGAGTCGATCGTCAGGATCGCCAGTTCCGCCAAAGGTCCCTGCAGTACCGCCTATACCCGCTTCGAAGTTATGATCGAAGTTCAGGTCCATTCCGAATACGGTGCCCTCTTCGGCAATCAAACCCTTGAGCCGCAGCTCCTCATTCAGCACATAGACCGAGTCAGTCGTCCGAATGAGGTTGGTCAGGCCGTTGAAGTTGAGCGCGATAGAGTTCACTATCGTGGCCGTGTTGCTAATGAAGTCACTAACCCGGAAGCTGGGCGTTATCCCCAAGTCGGTCTCTATTGGACCATCGAATTGCAGTGGTGTCGCGCCTACCGTGATGAATCCGGAACACGTTGCGGTTTGGACTCCACGAGCTGCGTTGAAGCCGACGGCCTGCGCGAAGTTGTCTCCTTCGATGACCCCACCTTCACCAGCCAATGCGTGCGAAAAGTCGCCCGAGTTCCTGACGAATGTCGTTTCGCGGAACACCAGTTTGTTCACGTCCACCATGATGCCGCACGCGGTTGCCAGCACGGTATCGATTGAGGTCGTCGGGCCGCGATCCACGAATACACGCAACGTGTCGTAGTCCGGATGTGGCGGCACCTGAGCATGCTCCCAGAAGAAGTGTGACGAAGGTGTCGCCGACGTGAGATTCTCCCACCTGAGCGAGCCCCTGAGCGGCAGCTCGTCCTGGTCGATGGTCGGGGTTGTGGAGTACACCGCCACGATGCCGTCAGCGTTGCACGCACCGGCACCGGGTCGGCACGTCATACCCAAGTACTGCGGTCGATCTGAGAAATCGTGCCGCGTGAACTTGAGTTGAATCGTTCCGGTGGCGTCGTCCGCTTCAGTTGTCACTTCATCCACGATGAAGTTGGGCAGCGAGTGGCGCCGGACCTCTCGCCGCAGCTGCAGGTCGACGATCGACAGGTCCGTGCCGCCTGAGTTTGCCACCACCACCGTATCCGCGTTGGCACCCGTGGTCACGTTCTGCGGCCACAACGCGATACCCCACGGACGTGACCCAACCGATATACCACCTGAGATGAAACTGGTATCGCTGACCTGGAACACCTCGATGCGACCGAGGTCAACGTTGGTCAGATAGACTTCGTTGAGGTTCCTGTTGTAAATGCCGTCGATCACCCTTCCACCGTTTGGTAGCGGGATCGTCGTCCCATGTACAACCAACACCGTGTCGGACGATGCCGCGGACGCGGCACCCGGAGCGGCCGCCGGACCGCCTGAGGCGCCCGACGCGTTTGAAGTCGTGTCGCGATTCCCGTTTGCATCCTCGGCCCAGGCCCGTATCAATACATATTGCGGCAGATTCGTGGGCGGGAACGTGAAGTTCAGTGGCCACTTCTGCGAGACATCTGTGAGAGTGCCGCCGCCGACCGATGCGGACGCTCCGCCGACTTGTTGAGTGGTGTCACTACGTAGCAGTGCGTACCAACCGAGTTGTTGGATGCCTCCGGGATCGGTGGCATTCACAGTAATCGAGTCGTCAACTTCTACACGTTTGTTGATCTTAAAGGTCACTACCGGCGGGTCGGTGTCGTTGCTCACAGACTGCACCGTTACCTCGACCGTGGAGCTCGTAGCGGATCGACCAGTCGAGTCAGTGACGAATCCTTGGATGGTGAACGTGCCCTCAGACGTGTTCGCCGGCACGTCCAGCGTATCGATGAATGTCGTGCTAGTGGGCAATGGAGACGAGTAAGAGATCGAGTTACTGTCACTTATCACACCGGTGACGAGATAACCCACGAGCTGAACGCCCTCCGAATGCTGAGCCAACAGTTCGACAACTATCTGGCGCCCCTGAGATGTAAGGGCTCCCGCGCTGGGCCGCTCTATAGATACCGTTAGCGCGTCTTCATTCACCAGGTAAATGGAATCTTCAGCAGTCGCACTGTTGTTGTTGCCGTCGACGGCGGTGGCAGTGAGGTAGATCATGCCGCCCGCAGTATTGTTCCCCGCCAGATCGACGCTGACGTTGAATGACGCAGTTTGCACCTCGCTGGTGAACACGGTGTCTATCGTCGCGTTGTAACCACCAGAGAATGCGACTGAGAGGCTCTTGAGGCCGAGGTTGTCGGCGGCAGACACTCCGAACATGAGACCCTGTTCGATACTGAGCGTGTCGCCGCTGCTCTTCACGATGGATACTGACGGGTTAATCCCGTCGTCCTCGAACCCCGGTTGGAACTGTCGCTCAGTGCAGGCCGCCGCAAGCAACATCAGGCCACCGAGCGCCGATGTTATAATGACTCGATTACGCACGATTTCCCTCGGTTTGAGTCCGCTACTTCAGTTCAGTTCCCCGAGGGGCTGTCCAGCACCCGTGGAGTAACTAGGATCAGTAGATCGCGTCGCTGCTCCGTTCGGGTAGTGTAGCCGAACATCCCACCGATAACTGGCAGGTCTACAAGAAACGGAATTCCGCTCTTTGCCACAGTGACTTCCGTCACAGTTAGCCCACCGATCACGGCCGTTTCACCGTCCTCGACGAGAATCTGGCTTGATGCTTCCTGAGTCTGGAAAGTATACCCCACGTCAGCCGGTGCTTCCCGAACAGCGGAGTTCTCCACGCGAACCTGCATCAGGACCTGCCGGCTGTTCGTCACGTGCGGCGTAACTCGGAGTTGTAATCCGGTTGGTACAATCTCCGTAACCGCCCGCGGTGCGCCTTCGGTGGCACCGGCCTGCCCGCCCACATCAATCATCCGGATAGGGGTCCTCTCGCCGACGAGAATGTACGCTTCGGTATTGTCTGCCGTCGTTGTCAGGGGCTCGGCCTGCAAGTCTGCCAGCTCGACCTGTTGAAGTGCGTTGACGAACGAAGTGAGATTGAAGCTGCCTATCGCAGTCGAGAATATCAGTTGGAGAGCTGGATCTATTATAGTTGCGTCCGCGTTTGCTATCCCTGCCAGCGCATTGCCCCCGAGATCGACGATATTGACGTCTTCCGCGAAGTACTCCGTGGCCCTGATGGCATCCGGAACCCCATCGCCGTCCGTGTCCACGGGCTCGGAACTCGACGGATCGGGGCGTTGCACGAGTTCATTGTAGAACTGGTCCGACGTACCCAAGTCGTACTTCACGCCCAGCTCTTCGATGTCTGTGCGATCCACAAAGATCAGCTTAGCCTGAATCGACACCTGAGGTGTTCTCATATCGAGCTGGTGCACGAGATCGATGATCTCGGGTAGTCGAGTCTCGACTTCAGTGATGATCAAACTGTTTGTACTGGTATCGGCCACCACGTTGCCCCGTTCAGAAACCACACCCGTGAGGGTGCTCGCGAGAGACGTGGCGCGCGCATACTCCAGATGCTCTATTCGAGTCTCGAGCAACTCGAAGGAATCCTGCGCCAATACCATTGCAGCTCTGCTGGCTACGCGGATGATGCCCGGAGGATCTTCCGTTCCCGCGAGCCCATTCGCCTGCAAGATCTGCGCGAATGCGAGGTCCCAGGGCTGGTTCTTGATGACGGCGTCGATCGTCAAGTCTATGTCACGACCGATGATGATCGACTTACCGCTGTACTCCGCGAAGACGTTTGCCACGTCGCGAATGTGAGCGGAGTCGAACGTGATCGTCAGAAGCGGCTGTTGAGACTGTAACGCCGCCATCTCACGCGGAGCGAACGGCGTGACCTCCTGAACCGACGACGACGTGTAGTCATCAGCCACCAACGAGCCATCGTATGCAGCGGACGACCACGCTTGGAAGCTCTGATCCGAGCCAAGCGCAATACGAACGGCATCACCCGCATACTCCAGCTGATAGTCCTGGAGTGTTTCCAGCTCCAACACCACCCTGACAACGTCGGGCCGGAACTGTGTGTAGCGCACGTTGCGGATGCCGCCGCGAACCCTGCCATCATAGAGGGTGCCCGGCACCGAGAGTTGCGCTCCAACTAGATCAATTACCAGGCGCGCTGGATCCGTGAGCGTGAAGTCCTGCACCTCAACGGAGCCACGTACATCGATGACGACGTTTGCGCGACCCGCTCCCGGCAACACGCTGACCGCGGTAACCTCGCCTGGCTCCTCCGCAAGGGCTCGGGGAGCCACAAGGAGCAACCCTGCAGCTGCGAGTATCAAGGACCGCTTCATGGCGTTCTCTCCTGCCTCTGACGCAAAATTTCCTGTCGTTCGCTGCCAAATTCCATGATGGTCACCACCACCCTACCCGGGTGAATCTCTGCGATCGTGAGTCGCCCCACCTGATCACCAACACGAACTGAATACGCTTCATTAGCGATCGTGTCCCGCAACACGGCCACACTGTTGGTCGGGTAACGGGGATCGTATGCAATAGACGTAACGCGAAGGTCTTCAATCAGCGGCCTGACGTCGCCCGATTGAAGCAATGAACGGAACGGATCGCGGCCAGCGCCGCGATATGCGAACACTTCGCGCATCAACTCCGTCTGAGCTTCTGAGGTGGCAATGCTGCTGTCCGTCGCCTCAAGAGCTTGATTTACGGCAACTCCTGGTGACGGAACCTCGGCCACCGGTTCTTCGCCACCGCAGGCGCAGAGCAGGCCGGCACACACCACCGTCCACAATGACCTCTTATCGATCGCCACCGGTACCTCCCTCAGGCTGTATGTCTAGAACCGGTTTGACGAACGTCCTCAAGTTGAACTCGGCTTGGAGCAACGCACCGGTGGTGTCATTAGCCGTCCGCTGCGCTGCGTCGGCTGCCGGCGAGAGCGTGAGGTCGTACGGTACCATAATCCTGGAAAGTTGAGCGATGTCGGACATCATGACGCCGATTTGGTCGTAGTGCCCGATCACGGTCCAACGATATCGGACTATGTTGAACGGTTCAGAGACTTCCTCGACGGGCGCACCCATCTGGCCGATCTCCACGCCGTTCCTTCTGGCGCGATTGGCGATTTCATCTATGAGAGTCGCCACGTCGTTGCCCGTCGGTACCAGTTCTTTCATGCGGTCGAGAGTAACCTCAAAATCAGCGTTGCGTCGCCGAATGCTCTCTACCGTTCCAGAAGCGAGGTCTTGGCGTGCCGCATCTACCTGTCGTGTGAGAGAATCAATCTGAGTCCGTAGCGCCGCTTGTTCCTGCACGCGCGGAGCCCGCCAGAGCATCCAGAATGCTACTCCCCCGGCGATTGCCAAAATGATCGCCAAACCCAAAAGCTGTTGTCTCTCTTTGGTTGTCATCGCCATACGACGATTCCCCTACCGCAGAGTTTCCTGTAAAGGCGCGATTCTTATGAACGCCGAATCGGCCTGTTGAAACGTCGCGGTGATCGAAAATTCCTGTACCGCCCGTTCCTCTTCGAGAATCTGGGACGTCTGCCCTGCTCGCACATTCGTAATCCACGGCGAATTCGTGAGATTCCGCAGGAAACGCGTGTACGCATATACATCGGGAGTGCGTCCGATGATGTGGAACGTGACTGGTGGATGCTCCACAACACCTTCCTCCAGCTCCACCGCATCTTGTACCGGCGGAGCTATGAACTCGAGGGCAGTGAGCCACGTGAAGTCCGGTAACGCCTTGGCCACCTCATCCATAACATGGGCCCAGACATACCGGTCCGAGTCAATCTCCCTGATGGCGTTGAGCTCGATCTCCAGAGAGTCGAGGAGCCGCTCCTGCCGCCGCTTCTCCCTGATCACGCTCTGGAACCGCCTATGCTGCGCGCTGATCTGGTCCGCCTCTTCTTCTAGAGCGGCGACTTTGCCGTTTTCGCTGAAGAAGATGAAACCGACCACCGCAATGACAATCGCCCATGCTGCAATTGCACCAATCAGCAGCGGATCTCGGACGCCTTTCAACAGCTCGCCGAAATCTGGAAGAGCTATGCCGCCACCGGCAGCCTTTTTTTTCTTGCCCGGAAGTAGATTGATCTCAATCATGGTCTGCCGCTCCAACCACCATCAGCCTGTTCGCAATGCAAGGCCGGTCGCCAGCATCAGTAGCGGTGCGACCTCGTCAACGTCGACGGTGTCGAAGACTCCGTCCTTGGCGTTCAGGCGCTGAATCGGATTCGCTACCTCAACCGGGACATTCAACCGTTGGTTCAAAATGTCGGTGAGGCCCGGCACTCGCGCTCCGCCGCCGCAACAGAATATCCGTTGTATTGAACCTGCGTCTCGACTGGCTGACTGGAGGAACGCGGAGGCTCGTTCCAATCCCACCGCAATCTCTTCACCGCGCGCTTGCACGAACGGATCGAGATCCGGGGACCTTTCGAAGCCCTTCAAGAGCCCCTCGGCGTCATCAGCCGACAGGCCACGTTCCCGTTGCAGGTCCTCGCGTATCTTGCGCGTCCCGATTGTGAGGTCACGCGTGAGCAATGGCACCCCTTCTTCCAGAACGTTGACGTTTGTCAACTCGTGCCCGATGTTGAGCAGCGCTACCACGCCCTCCATCGCTTCGGGGTGATTGACCTCGAAGGAATTGTGTAGAGCAAAGGCGTCGACATCGACAACCGCGGCGTCCAGCCCCGCCTGCGAAAGCAGATGAACCTTGTCTTCTACGAGGTCCCTCTTCGCAGCCACAAGCAGAACATCCATCTGGAGACCCTCACCATCTGGGTCCAGAATCTGGAAGTCCAACTCGACCGCTTCGATGTCGAACGGGACGTGCTGCTGCGCTTCCCAGCGCACGACCTCGAACGCCTCGCTCTCCTTCATGCGATCGACCTGGATCTTTTTGATGATCACGTCCCTACCACCCACCGCCACCACGACCTTCTTCTGTTTGATTCCGGCGGTTTTGAATAGTCCCTGGATAGTATCTGACACTATACCGGGATCCATGATTTCACCTTCCACAATCGCGTCGGCCAGAACCGGAGTGACAGAAACACCACTCATGACCGGGTCCCCTTTGCCGTGATCAACGGCTACGAGCTTGAGGAGCCCGCTCCCGATGTCCAAACCAACCGTTGTAGAACTGCCGCCAAGCCCAAAAAGCGCCATATCTGCCTACAGGTCAACGAGATAAGTGAGTTTCGCGGGACATACAGTACGGCCCGCAAGTCCGTTTGTCAAGCTCTAACCTACTTTAAGCCAGCCCTAACAACCCTCTGACATGTATCAACTTACGCCATCTCAGTACAAGTCCAACCAGCTTCTCTCTCGCAACAATACGCCTCGACCTGAACCGGCCAACGACCGGCTGACGGCACATTTGGAGTACTGAATTCTCGTCATGCCGCCCAGGGTTTGGGGTTCGAAGTCTTGGTTGGCCACGATCACGGCCCCCAGTATTTGGCTTCCCATACCGACGCTATTGAAGCTCCCAACGACGATTATGACGCCAAAGTAACGAAATCCGTCCGAGACCGTTAGATCACCTTCGACTACGAGAACCCCCTGTCCGTACCCCGAGTGAGCATGCAGGTCCCCTTCCGAATAGACCGTTGGAAAGTGGTCGCCGCAAGACCCCAAGGGGTCATAAGGATTGCCCCAGTTTTTAGTATCGGCTGTGACGCAGATTCCATTAGCCTCCGTCGCCTGCGGTTTCACGATGCCGCCATCTAGCACATGGGCGGCCACCGCTCGCAGGTCTCCAAGAGTTGCTCCAACCAAATCCAAGCTCTTCACATGAATGGCTGAAGTGTCGGGATCCCACGCCGGATCGCCCTGCAGGCACTGGGACGGCTGGCAACCGGACCAGGGAGGAACGGTCGCGTCCGCCGTTGGGCATTTTACCCCCGGAAGGGTGCCGGCTGCCTGCGGGCAACTCCACGATGCGGGAACTCGATCGGCACCTGCAATCCTCACTGATTCCCCGATGTCGAGCGGGCCTCTTATTTCCAACGCCGCCGCAATCTCGATATCGAGCGGCTGGAGCTGGAATAGCGATCCCGCACGCTGACTTACCTCGCTGTCGGCGCTTGTTCCTTTGGCAGTAACCAGAAACAACCTGGCACCCAGTCGAGTGACGAATCCCGAGTACGAGCCGGTTCCATCGCTCATGCCTCCCACAAAGGGTGAGCTGCTTCCAATCGTGAGGTGGTTGTAAACCTCCGCGTTCCACCGCGTGAGCGGTGCGTACACGCCCGCATCGGCCGCCGCGGATGCCTGGTGGAAACGCACGAACTTCCTGCCGACTTTGCGCTCCCGGAAGCTCAACAGGAATGCCGTACTCGAGAGCATTCCCAGCACGAATAGCGCTAACACAACTGCGGTTAGCGCGGCTCCTACCTCCCGTTGGTGAGTCATGGTTAGATCCTGGGATTGTTGCGAAGACCAACATGAATCGTCAGTGAGTCCTGAACTGGCGCCGGGTGGGCCCCAGCCGGCAGCCTTCCGACGCGGACAATCTCGACAGACAAGCGCGCCACATCGGTCGTGTTGTTGGCGACACTGCCGTCAGTTCTGTAATACCGAAATCGTATCCCGTTCCGAGATACCGGCCCAAAGATCGGCTGCGTGATGCTCCACCCTGTGCCGGGCCGAAATTCGCGGAGTCCAACCCAAAAACGACCGTCCGAGCCCGAATAGAGAAGGATTCTGGTCATCTGAAATCCGATCACCGGCGCCCCGCTGTACACTCCTCCCAAATCGGCGGCGGATATGCCATCCAGATTCAGCCGAAATCCGGCCTGCCCTCCCGGACATACGGCACCGGAGCTAACGCCGCCGAGCCCGGCCGAAATCCACTCATCGTCATTGGGGTCAGCAATGTCGTGTTCAGCCAGCAACAAGAGAGAGTCCCGGCCCGCCTCGAGTTGCCGCAGTCCTACACTTGGCGTTTCCGAGACCACAACTGTGCCTGCGGAAAGATTGGGTTGAGCACACAGAAAATCCGTGCTGCGAGCCGCTCTGTACGTTATCGACGACTCAGCCATCTCCACGATATCGTTTCCACCAGCGTCTAGCCCCCGAAGCTCACGAGTCAAAATCGCCATCGCAGTGCGCAGATCGGCCCGAGCTTGGCCATGTTCCATTTGGCGCGTGTATGTCCGCAGGCCGGTGAGCAGCGCCGAGCCTATCGCCGCGGTCGCAAGGCCAGTCAAAACCAGCGCCACGAGCACCTCCACCAGTGTGAACCCGCGATTCCGCGCCAAAGCTCAGCAGGGCAGGACTACAGAGAAGGTGTCCGCGCGACTGCGCGACGCCCAAGGGCTAAAAACCACGGTGATGAGCTGCAAATCGGTGCTTATCTCCTCCGATGACCACAAATAGACCCCTATTCCGTCGTTTTTTGCTCCATCCGCAATACCGCCACAGCCGCGTGCCCGAGCTATTTCCAGAAGTTCTCCCGCTCTCGCACTCGTGACGACTGACGAATGCCCTGATTCGAAATTCCTCGAGGTTGCCGCGAACGTTGAAACCGTGCTAAGCAATCCGACCGCAAGTACCAGCAACGCAACAATCACCTCGACTATCGTGAACCCTCGCGCATTTACCATTGGGACCCTCCTTGAAGAAATCGCTGAATTGGGTTCCGAATGCAGCCCTGCGCGGTGAATTTCGCCCCAATGGCTGCAATGAGCGTAACCACAACTACGCATTGAGGAGCCCAATAACGCAGGGCGGGTCTGTGCGTCTGATGTTTGCTGGGTGGCGAGTGAGAATCGAAGTCCGGCAGGGTTATGCGCAAAAAAAGCGGCTGACGGTCCAAAGAGGACACGTCACCCGCAGAATCTGCTCCTAACTCGTGGCTAATTGCAGGCTGGACTGCCCTCTATAGTTGCCGGAGCCGGAGGTGCCGCACCGCCAACGAATATTGAGCACGTCGTGCCAGGCACGGTTCCGTGCGTTGCTGTGGCGGCCCAACCACTCACATCACCAGCGGTTATCGTGATCGTGACTCCGGAAGACGGCCCGAACGGAATCACTGCGGTATTCGGTACTGCGCCATTATAGTAAATCCCGTTGTCGTAGTAGAAGCTCTCTTGGGCCGACGCGAAGTTCTTGAGATCGGACTTCATCGATGCGACGTATGCTTTTCCCTTGGTACCTGAGAACTTCGGGATAGCGATCGCGGCCAGAATCCCAATGATGACCACAACGATCAGCAACTCTATGAGGGTGAATCCGGCCTGCCCACTTGGGCGGCCAGCAAAAGCACTACGCTGGCCGCAGCAGCTAGTTGAACCGTTACGACCAGCGTAGTCTCTCATAGTTCCCCCGAAAGCGTGTAAAGTTATGCCTAGTGGTAGGTTACCAGCAGGCGACTTCGCCCTCGACGGTCACGGCAGCGTTCGGTGAAGCAGCGCTACCCACGTATACGCCACAAGCTGTGGTTCCGGTGGCACCAGCGTGCGTCGCCGTGGCCGAGAAACCAGTGGCAGTGTTATTGGCAACAGCAGCGGTGACGCCCGTGGTGGCCGCCCACACGCCAGCGCCGGTCAGATCTGCGACTGCGCCATATGTGCCAGCGTCAGAGAAATAGGACTCTTGAGCGGTGACGAGATTCTTGAGGTCGCTCTTCATCGCCGCTACATACGCCTTCGACTTCGTGCCTGCGAACTTCGGGATTGCGATCGCGGCCAAGATACCAATGATAACGACCACAATCAGGAGCTCGATCAGCGTGAAACCTTTCTTGTTCCGGACCATCTGTGAAACCTCCCTCGGAGTGAATTCCCTTTGCCCGCTTCGGGGCTTCTAGATTGCTTGCGTGCCGGCTAATCGGCAACGCGCGTGCCACACTAATGCCCTACATCTGTAAATACAACTAATACAATCAGTTACATCTCTTATCTAAACCTTTACATCAACGTTGACAATCCAGAGACAGCGGCTATTTGCAATTTGCATTGCCGTTTGCCACCCTCGCCCGGAACTCCCTAACGGAAGCTTTTTCCGATTCCGGGGCCAGATTGAGAGCGGTGTCGGCCTGGGCAAGCGCAAGTTCACATTCACCTGCCTCAAAGGCTGCTTCTGCAACCATCAACCGCACCGACCACATATCGGGCTCCCGCCTAACCAGCCCCATGAGTGCCTCAACCGCCTCTGCAAAACGGCGGTCCCGCATCAGCACTTCGCCCCGAACCAGGAGGATTCCGCGTGTCTCCCCATGAAGCGTAGTCATATTATCGACAACCGTCAGCGCTTCTTGAGCCCGTCCCAGCCGTGCCAATGCCAACGCCAACGGTAACGCAGATGAGAGGCGCGTCGAGTCAACGGCAACTGCGTGGCTCAGCAGCGGTATTGCCGGTTCATAGCGGCCAGTGGAGGCGTAGAGTCTCCCAAAATCCTCCAGCAGCTGGGGGTGTTCGGAATTGAGCTGCACAGCCGTCAGTAGTTCCCGTTCTCCAAGGGCGCTATCGCCCCGTTCGAACGCAAAGTGCCCGGCCGCCCAATGGCTGCGGAACGAGTTTGGCGCGTCTTCGGCCAACGCAGCGAAGAACCTGTCATTGCTGCGCCAAATGCCACCGCGACCAATACTCCGGCCCGCCAGGAGAAGCAGAACGACGCATAGCGCTCCCAGCATCGCTCTCCGGCGAACCGGATGAACCGTTCTTTCGTATGCAAACCAAAGGCATGCCGCTACAGCGAGCGCCCACCCGAACGAAGGCAGCAGCATAAGTCGTTCGGCCATCAACACTTCGAGCGGCACTACGACGTTGGAGACCACCGAAATAGTTATGAGGAAAAGCAGTACACCAACAAATAGCGCCCTCAGCCTGTCTCGCAACAGATATGCGAACGTCAAAATACTTAGCCACACGAGCAAAGCGATGACGTGGTTTACCCCGAACGAAGTCTCCGGCACGATGTGCTGCGGTGAGTAATCGGCTGATAAAGCTACGGGTAAGAACAGGACTCTGAGCCAGTCCAGTGTCACCGGTAGCATCACCACCGTTCGGTTCAAAGCCGAATCGGGATCCAGGCCGGTGGCTATTCCCCCGGCCGCCGCCAACCCGCCTCCGAATTCTGCCCGAAGCCACAGGAAGGCTCCTATCACAACACTGCTCAATGCCAACGCCGGCCACTCACGCCTCGCCACGTCGTGAATCGGGATACCGTCATGTCGTGCCCTAAGCCACCACAGAACCAGCATGGCGGCCGGAAGGGTGACAGGCTGTTCCTTACCGCCCAACCCAAGCATCAGACTCGCCAGAACGGCCAGCAGCAGTACGAGTCGCCTACGCGGTGAGGCGGTACCAGTAAGCTCCCAAACTGCCAGCAAAGCACCCAAGTACCCCACCGCGGACCACAGCTCCGCCTGCCCGACGATATTGGCCGATACTTCTACGTGCACCGGATGTGCTGCGAAGAGCAGCCCCGCAAGCAAGCCCAGAGCTGACCCAAACAACCTGCTGCAGACAAAACCGGCCAAACCCGCCAGTATTGCGTAGAGCACCACGCTACCCAGGTGGAATACGAACGGACTGCCGTCCCCCAAGGCCCACTGAACGGCAAACGCTGTCAACGCAACCGGCCGCCACATCACATTTCCTCGATCTTCCGGCCAGAACGTCGAAGACAGCAATTCGCCGACATCCAGGTTATGAACCACCTCGTTGCGTTCGATGATCCAGACATCGTCGTATACAAAACCATTCTGCAGCGAGGGCAGCGCGACCAAGATACCGGCGGCAGCAGATGCGACGAAAACGGAGGCGGCAGTGAGTCGCGGCCGCGGGGTTGCCTCAGGTAGGGATGTTTTCAAGTACCCACCAACTCTATTCTTTGCCTCGCCCCGGCGGGAACAGGTTGAATCGCAGCACGTGCCAGATCGCAGCAAAACCATCACGCCAGTCTATCTTCTTGCCTTCATCGTAGGTCCTGCCGCTGTACGTAATCGGCAGCTCCCAGATGCGTGCTCCAGCCTTTGCGAGCCTTGCCGTGAGTTCCACTTCGATGCCGAACCTCCGCGACACCAGGGGGAGAGATTTGATTAAATCCGACCTCACCATCTTGTAACACGTTTCCATGTCACTGAGAGTCAGATCGGTCAGCATGTTGGACAACAACGTGAGAAATCGATTCCCAACCGAATGCCAGAAGAACAGCACGCGTCTCGACCCGCCATGGAACCTCGAACCAAACACCGCGTCAGCTACGCCCGACCGAATCGGGTCAAGCAACATCGGTAGCTCTGCCGGGTCGTACTCCAAATCGGCATCCTGAATGACCATGACATGTCCGGTGGCCGCCTTGATACCGGCGCGCACCGCAGTACCCTTGCCCATGTTCCGGGGCTGATGAATCACCAGGTTTATCTGGCCGGATTCGTGTAGCCTGTCGAGAATGGCTGCAGATCCATCAGTGGAGCCGTCGTTCACCGCAACGATCTCAATGTTTAGCGGCACCTCTCGCATGCGTTGCACCGCGGTTTCCAATGTCGCTTCTTCATTGAAAACCGGCATGATCGCGGACAGAACCAAGTCATTCCAATCGGCCGGCATGCTCATTCGGGGCGTTCCCCTATCGCGATCAAAGACAGGCCTACTCGCCACGGAATTAGTCTTTCGAGACGGAATATCGGCACCAGCAGGTCGAAAATCTTCAGCGGTCCCTTTGGAATCATCTTGCGCCGCCTTACGCGCCCGGACCACCACCAGCCGATCGTTCCCACGAGATTGAAGTACTCCATATGCCGCATCAGCAGGCCTGTCTCGGCAAAGGCCGACTCCAGCACCTTTGGAGTGTAGCGACGCACATGCCCCAGTTCGGTGTCCATCGTTCCAAACAACGCCGGTAGAGCCGGGACCAACAAGACCAACCGCCCGTTCGGTTCCAGCAACTGGAACATTGTCCTGAGTGAGGCCATATCGTCTTCGACGTGTTCGAGCACATTCAGGCACACAATCGTGCTGAACTGCTCGCCAACCAGCGCGTCGGGCACAGTTGGGAGAGACAGTTCCATAACCTGAACGTTCAGGGCACGGCGATCCGTGCCACTGCGCCGATCCTTCCCCACGTCGCGATTGGAGCGGCGACGCTCGCCTTTGCGCTGCTCGCCAAACCGCCTCCACAGTGCTTCGCGATATTCAGACTCGGTATCCGTCAGAACCACCCGCTCGCGGTCGATGAAAAACTGAGACAAGTTACCGATGCCGGCACCGACTTCGAGCACTCTCGGCCCAATCCATGGCGCGATTCGGTGGTAAGTCCATTTGTTGTACGCCGGGGCCTCGCTCATCCGCTCCAACGTTGCAGCACCCAACGCTTGAACGGATAGCTCGGCCCTAACTGGAGCCTGCTTCATATCTTGACAACTTGCGGTAAAGTGTTGACGGATCTATACCTAGGACCTCTGCTGCTCGAGACTTGTTACCACCTTCAGCATCCAAGACCCAGCTTATATACGCTTGCTCGATTACCTCCAGGGTTGGATTCATCGGCGCTCGTTCCCCAATGAGCGGTTGCGCCTTGGGCTCGAGAATCCGTGCAGGCAAAACATTCGGGTCCAATTCAGTACCTGGGCTCAGGACCGCGGCGTGCTCCAGCGCGTTTTCGAGCTCTCGCACGTTCCCGGGCCAGTCGTAAGCCATAATCGCCTCGACAGCTTCGTCCGTAAGACGTTTCACCTCGATGTCTCGTTCTTTGGCTATTCGCTCCAGAAAAGCGTCCGCGAGCAGCAGAATATCGTCTCTCCTATCTCGGAGCGGCGGAAGGAAGATTGTTATCACGTTGAGTCGGTAGTAGAGGTCGCTTCTGAACGTGCCACGTCTGATTTCTTCGTCGAGATCTCGGTTCGTGGCTGCGATCACTCTCACATCCACGGGAATTGGCTCGGTCCCGCCAACAGGCAACGCCTCGCGCTCCTGAAGCACACGAAGCAGTTTGACCTGCGTTGCCGGCGCCATCTCGGCAATCTCGTCCAAGAAAAAGGTGCCGCCGCGCGCGGCCATGAACATTCCCTGCTTATCACGAACCGCTCCGGTGAAAGACCCCTTCACATGACCAAACAACTCCGACTCGAGCAGACTCTCCGGCAGAGCGCCGCAGTTTATCGAGAAGAAGGGACCGTCGCTCCTCTCCGACAATTCGTGGATATACCGCGATACCACCTCTTTGCCCGTTCCGCTCTGTCCGAGAATCAAGACGGTCGAATCCGTTGGCGCCACCTGTTCCGCGAGTCTTAGCACGTGGGTGAAAGCCTTCGATTTTCCGAGCGGCTGGACCGAGGTCGACTTCTCGCGCCGTTTGATTTCGCGCCTCAGGTGTTTGTTCTCAGAACGGAGCGCTCGAGATTCCGCCGCACGCCGGCAAATCGCCACCAAGTCATCGTTCGCGAATGGCTTTTGGATGTAGTAGAAACCGCCCTGGTTCACCGCATCGATTGCGCTCTGTAGCGTAGCCTGCGCGGTCATTAGGATTACGGGTAGCTCGGCATCAAGTTCCTGGGCTTTTTCGAGAATCTCGATCCCCCCAACATCCGGCATTCTCACATCCGTCAAGACGATATCTGGGGACGACGCGTTTAGCATATCCAGCCCTGCCCTACCTCCTTGGGCAGTCTCTACCTGGAAGCCGGAGTTTTTGAGCAAGATCTTCAGGGTATCCAGAATGCCCATCTCGTCGTCAATTACCAAAATGGTGGGCTCGTATTGACTCACTGTTCCGCCTCCGTCTGACGTCTGCTGGGCAAGAGTACGGTAAACGAAGTTCCAACATCTGGGGTGGAATCCACGAACACTATACCGCGGTGAGCCAGCACAGCGCGTTGCACTATCGCAAGTCCGAGTCCCGATCCACCAACCCTTCCGGACACGAACGGCTCGAAGATCTTCCCTTTGAGTTCAGCCGCTATACCGGGGCCATCATCTGACACCTTGATCAATACCGAATCGCCCATGAGGTAAGGATTCGGCACTTCCGAGGCGAGAGCCTTCCGTGCCTCAACAGTGATCGTAGCTCCATCCTCGGATGCTTGCGCGGCATTCAGCATCAAGTTGAGAAGAACACCGTGGAGAAGCGCTTCGTCACCTTCTAGCGAAGTCGTTTCGCAAACAACCTCAATGCTTGTGCCCTCCGGACAGTCCGGGTGTTTCTCAACAATCCGCACCGCAGCCCGAACCAGCGATTCCAGATCGAGTTCCCTGTGCTCTTTGACTCGAACACGGGAAAAGTCGATAAACTCGCTCAACAGCCCGCTCAGCCGGTCACTCTCTCGAACCACCAAGTTTGCCAAGAACCGCTCGTCCTCATCAGCCCGAGACGACTGAGCCAGTTGTTCGACCGAGGATCGAATCGATGCCAGAGGATTCTTTATCTCATGCGCCAGCGACGCCGATAGCTCCGCAACTGCTTCGAGGCGTTCCGTGCGCAATTTAAGTTCTTCCAAGCGTTTCTGGTCCGAGATATTCGTGAATATCGCCGTCACCGAACACGATTCGTCATTGTCCGCCAACACCGCGGTTGTTGTAACACCGACGGGGACTGACGTCTCGGCACCAATTACTAGTACCTCAGCGCGTAGCGTGCCGGTTCGCCTCCTTTGGGTCTCAGCTATCACATCCAGGAGTTCGGGAGATTTGTCTGCGAGGAACGATGCGAGAGATTGCCCGACTATGTCCTCTTGGGGTAGCCCCAATAGCTTGAGTGCCGCCGGATTTGCGTACAGCAGGTCGCCCTCACCATCCACTGTGAGGACACCACTTTGAATGTTGCGCAGGATGTCGGCGGCTTCCAACCTCAGTCGGCGCACTTCTTGTTGAAGGACTTGACGTTCAACGTCTGCTGTTCTCACTCGGCTTCCAATCAGCCCCGTCACGATGAAAACGGCCACAAACACGGCTATCTGGAGACCAACGGTCGCCGTAAGTGCACCGGGCTGAAGCAGCGCTATATCTGCGAAATAGAGCAGGCCGGCCAGGGCAGTCACAAGCAAGCTGGACTGCAACGGCATCAACACGGCATTCACTGCGATGATGAGGATGTACAACGCAGGAAACAGGCTGGCGGGACCCTCGGTTAGATGCACCACGATTGTGACCAAGGTCAAGTCGAACAAGGCCTGCCCGTAAAGAAAGGTGCGACCCGGTTGGTTCCGCTTGATGTGGGTGTACCAAACAGAAGCTCCGCTCACGCCCACGCTGGTGAGAGCTGCCACAGACAACACGACTATTGTGCCGGGTGCCACCACGTTGAAGGAAAGTGCCGCGGCCACGAATACCGCGATCGCCACAGCGACCCTGCCCCAATAAACCCACGTCAGCAGCTGGTGCGCACTGGGTACGGAGTGAGGGCCTTTTACCTGGGCCCCATGGGTATTCGGCACGGTGGTAGTCGGCTGCATGGCCTACAGTATTTGAACGCTTGTTGCAAAATGCAATAGCGGATTTTGGATTTTCGCAATGCGTGGCTAAGAGAAGGGGCTCGCACGTGTCGCGCGAGCCCCATGGATGCCGGATCTTTGCGAGTGTCAGGCTGAAACGGCGTTGATCATATCGAAGATCGGGAGGTACATCGCCACAATCATCCCACCGACAATCACGCCGAGGAAGACGATCATGATTGGTTCGAGCAGTGACAGAAGGGTGCCAACTGCCGTGTCGACCTCATCGTCGTAGAAATCGGCGATCTTGGACAACATCTCGTCCAGTCCGCCCGTGGCCTCACCAACGGCAATCATCGAGGTCACCATTGGTGGGAATACTTCGGATTTCTCCAACGGTCCGGCGATGGTATCTCCACCTGCGATTGACCCCCGGGATTCCATAACGGCATCGTGGATGACCCGGTTTCCCGCAGTTCGTGCGGTAATCTCCAGACCATCCAGGATTGAAACACCTGACGCTAGCAGAGTGCCAAGAGTACGCGTGAATCGGGACACGGACGATTTCCTGAGCAGGTCGCCTAGCACCGGTGCCTGAAGCATCATCTTGTCGATGACCAGTCTTCCGTTGTCTGTCCCATAGTACCACCGAACCAAAAACACGAGAGCGATTGTTACCACGATGAGCACGTGCCAGAAATTCTGTAGGAAATCACTAATGCCGATGACGATGCGCGTGGGCAAAGGCAACGGCACACCGACAGACTCAAACATTGTCTGGAACGTGGGAATCACGAAGATCAACAGGACTGCGATACAGATTCCCGCCACCGAGAAGATCACTCCCGGATACACCATCGCACCCTTGACCTTGCGCACAATGGCGTCGTTTTTCTCCAGGAATGTCGCCAAGCGCAGCATGATCGTGTCTAGAATTCCGCCCGCCTCACCGGCTGCTACCATGTTCACGTAGAGCTGAGTGAACACTCTCGGGTGCTTTTCGAGCGCATCGGCGAGCGTATGACCGCTCTCGACGTCATAGACGACCTGCTTGGTCGTCTCTGCGAGCTGATTGTTCTCCGTCTGTTTGGCGAGAATGTCCAGAGCCTGAACGAGGGGCAAACCCGAGTTGACCATCGTGGCAAACTGACGCGTGAACACCACGATGTCTCTCGTTGGTACCCGCCCTCCCGTTCTGCGCTTCTTCTTCTCACGTACGCGCACCACCTGCATTCGGTTCTTCCGAAGCTGTTGTACTACCTCTTCTCTCGAACCGGCGTCCATCGTTCCGGTGGATTCCTCGCCGGTCGCAGTGCGCGCGGTGTACTCAAAAGTTGGCATCTGGCTCTCCGGTGCTGACTAGCGTCGTTTTCCGCTTTTTGAATTGCCTTCATCTACGATGGGCTCACCCACCATCCGAAGGAACTCGTTCTGATCAGGCACTACGCGCAGGCACTCCTCGAGACTCACTTCTCTTGACATGTAATGGACGTAAAGCGAGTCGGCGAGTGTCTGCATTCCATGTTTTTTCCCGGCCTGCATTGCCGAGTAAATCTGGTGGACTTTGTCGTCTCGAATCAAAGCCCGGATTGCCGCGGTTGCCTTCATGATCTCACAGGCCATGACGCGACCCTTACCCGACGCCTTCTGCAGCAGAGTCTGTGTTACCACTCCCTCGAGTACAAATGCGAGCTGAGCTCTAACCTGAGACTGTTGGTGCGAAG
>CAYTDU010000017.1:0-20665 GCA_964436395.1 uncultured Gemmatimonadaceae bacterium
GAGGACCGCCGGGTGAGCAGTTAGAACCTCATCCACTTCGTCCGGGTAAACGTTGCAGCCTGAACAGATGATCATGTCCTTCGTGCGCCCGACGATGTAGAAGTAACCGTCATCATCCATTTTCGCGATATCGCCTGTGTGCAGCCAGCCATCGCGAATCATATCGTTCGTTTCGTCCGGTCTTTTCCAATAACCCTTCATGACCTGCGGGCCCTTGATGACTAGCTCCCCTTCGGTTCCAATTGGCATTTCTGTGACGCCGTCGTCGAGGTCCACGATCTTTGCATCCGTATCGGGCCATGCGGGGCCGATGCTGCCTTCCTTCTTTGTGCCTGCCATAGGGTTGAAATGCGTAGCTGGCGATGTTTCGGTCAGACCGTAGCCCTCCGAGATCTTTATTCCGGTGAGTGCTTCAAAACGCTGCGATACGCTCGCTGGAATTGGTGCCGATCCCGAGGCGCAGACTTTGATGCTGCTCAAGTCGTGTTTTTCAATGCCAGGATATTGTGTAATTGCGTTGAAGATGGCCGGCACCGCCGGGAGCAGTGTTGCTTTGTGCTTCTCGATGTTCTTCACTATGCCCGGTATGTCCCGCGGGTTCGGCATCAGTACCAAGAGACCACCGAAATAAACTGGAAAGTTGAGGGAAATGGTCAGACCGAATATGTGAAAATACGGAAGGCACGCGAGCAAAACTTCATGCCCATGGTTGAGTCCCGTGATCCATGTTGTCGCCTGCTGAACGTTGCACGAGATATTGCGATGCGTGAGCATCGCGCCCTTTGACACTCCTGTCGTACCGCCTGTGTATTGTAGCAATACCACATCATCGATTGAGACTGCGACGCCGGGCGGTTTCGGTGCCGTACTCTTCAAGAGTTTCTTGAAGAGGTGGACGCTGGTTCCAGGTTCAACCTTCGCCACCATAGGGGGGGCTTGCCTCTTGAGCTTGAGTGGCGCCAGCGCATTCAACGGGAACCGGAGGTACTCCGGAATCGACGCAACAATGTAGTGCCTGACCGGTAGACGGTTGCGCATGCCTTTGATGCGTAGCGCATACAGGGCATCTAACACGATTGCGACCGAAACCCCGGCGTCCGTCCACTGATGCTCAATCTCCCGCTCAGTGTAGAGCGGGTTCGTCATTACGATCTGTGCGCCCAGCCGCGCCGTCGCAAAGAAGGCGATTACCGTCTGTGGCAGATTCGGTAGATGAATCGCAACCTTCGTGTCCTTATGTACTCCCAACGCAGCAAGCGCAGTCGCGAGGCGTTCTACCTGATCGTTCAGTTCGGCATATGTGAGATTGCAGTTCATGAACGAGACCGCTGGTCGGTCTCCGTGCCGTTCCACCGCCCGCGCGAATATCTGCGGTAAAGTGATTTCCTCGTAGTTGATGGCTGGGGGCACGCCTTTATCGTAGTGGTCATGCCATACGCGGTGATCCATAGTCGGCTCCGGTGAACTGGTCAGCGGGTAGAATGCTTCCAGGTGCAGGTTGGGTCAAGAAGGGGGATATGGGAAAGAGAACATCCGACATCGAACGTCCAACATCCAATGGCGCTGGAGAACTCACCTAACCTACCGTTGGATGTTGGATGTCCCTTGTTGGACGTTGGATGTTCAATCAGGATTCATCTTCTCAGCGCACTTAACGTTCCTTCCTTGCCACCCCCGCCTTCTCCAGGATATCCTCCATCAAACACCACCGGGTAAAACTCGATTGAAGCAGGTTCAGTCCCACAAAAGCAGTGAACAAGTAGAAGTACGGGCTATACCAGGATCCCAGCGCCAACGACAGCAGAATCAGTGACCCTGCTATGCCGCGGATCATATAATGCATGTTCATATCAATTCCTCCACATCGAACGCAAAAGCTTTGAATCCTTCCACCTTGCCGATCGTTTCGTGATGTTGTTTGAGTTTCTCGGTGAGCATGTCCACGCAGTCTTGCTCGAGCGCTACCATGAACAGCGTGCTCGAACCAGGGAAAGCCCTGCTCCCACCCTTTTGGCCGGTCGTACCCTTTCCGAGCACGTCAGGGACCTCTGTGTACCCCGGGACATCGCAATCCTCGAGCATTGCCCTGATCTCGTCGGTGTTCCCGGAATCAACGATCATCATTACCATTTTCATCGGTTCATCTCATAGTAAAGGAGTGGAATGGCGACCAGAGTGAGAGCGGTCGCCACAATTGCTCCGCTGATCAAAGCGATGCCGAGCCCTTGGAAAATCGGGTCGCGCACCATTACCATGCCGCCAATCACTACCGCGGCGGCGGTGAGGATGATGGGACGGGCGCGAATCAGTCCCGATGCAACCACTGCGTCGTGCAGACTCTGCCCGCGTTCCAACCCCAGGTTGATGAAGTCCACGAGCAGTATCGAGTTTCGTACAATGATCCCCGCAAGAGCGATCATCCCGATCATCGATGTCGCGGTGAAGAAGGCTCCACTCACGGCGTGGGCCGGTAAGATTCCGATCAATGTGAGCGGAATCGGTGCCATGATCACGATCGGGATCGTGAACGATTGGAACCATGCAACTACGAGTACGTAGATCAGCACGAGTACGGCGGCAAATGCGATCCCCAGGTCGCGGAACACGTCAACCGTGATGTCCCACTCGCCGTCCCACACCATGAATGTCTCTTCGGTGAGTGTCGGAGATTGGGTCCAATAGACCGGGGTTTCTTCGCTCATCTCGTTCAATGGACGCCGCATTTCGAGCATAGCGTATGCGGGGCTCTCCAGCGTCCCTGCTACGTCGCCGGTCACATACACGACGGGACGCAGGTTCTTGTGCATTATCACCGTCGGCGCCAGCGTGCTGTCGAAGGCCGCCAGAGTGGCGAGGTGGCGAGCCCCACGAGGCGTGGAGATCGGCAATCCGGACAGGTCGCCGATTCCGCTGGTGATCGAATCAGGCAGGGTCACCCGGATCGCAACTGCTTCGGCAGCGGATTCGTCGTGCAACAAGCCCACCGTAGCCCCAGCCATAGACGCGGCTATCGTCTGCGCGATCTCCTGTGGGTTCGTGCCGGCGCGCACGGCTTCTGCCTGCTCAACTGCCGCATGGAGCTCAGCATGTTGTGCCGTCACGGACCAGTCGACGTCGACTACTCCGTCTGTTGACAGGAAGACATCGCGAATTCTTCGGGCAGCCTCGATCTGCTCCTCGTATGTCGGCCCGTAGACTTCCGCGACGAGAGTCGAGTATACGGGTGGACCAGGAGGTATCTCGGCCAGCTTCACTGATGCACCGTATGCGCGTGCGACCGAGTCGACGGCCGGGCGGAGACGCAACGCAATGTCGTGGCTTTGCTCAGAGCGGTGATGTTTCGGCTGCAGGTTTACCTGCACGTCCGCCACTGTCGGGCCCTCACGTAGGAAGTAGTGCCTAACGAGGCCGTTGAAATTGAATGGTGCCGCCACACCGGAATAGGTCTGGACGTCGTGTACGGCTTCGTCGCGTGCCACCGTCAGAGCGAGTGCTTGTGCCACCTCGGACGTCCGTTCGAGGGGTGTTCCCTCGGGCATGTCCACTATGAGCTGGAACTCGCTCTTGTTGTCGAACGGCAGCATCTTCACAGTGACCAGCTTCGTTGGTATCAGCAGAACGGTGAGCACCAAAAGAACGACCATGGTGCCGTAGGTCCGCACACGGCGTTTGGAGTCACCCAAGAGTCGCTCTAGCCAGGTACGATACCAGGTTGCGACCTTTCCGGTCGGTAGCTCCTCGTCCTCCGATGCTCTGGGGCCAGGAGGGTGGGTCTCGGTGTCGGCGGAGTGACCCTTGACCAGCCTGATTGCCAAGTAGGGCGTCACGATAAAGGCAACGGCCAAGGAGAAGATCATTGCAACCGACGCCCCAACCGGAATTGGCCGCATGTACGGACCCATGAGCCCCGATACGAATGCCATCGGGAGGATTGCGGCGATCACGGTGAACGTTGCAAGGATCGTCGGGTTGCCAACCTCGTCAACCCCCATCACTGCGGCTTCATCAGCGCTGCGGCGCCCCATGCCCAAGTGTCGCGCGATGTTCTCCACGACGACAATGGCATCGTCAACGAGAATCCCGATAGCGAATACCAGTGCGAACAGCGTGATCCGATTCAAGGTGTATCCGTAGAGACGATACACCATGAGTGTGAGTGCGAGCGTCACAGGCACCGCGACCAGAACCACGATCGCCTCGCGCCAACCGAGCGTGAACCACACCAGAACCACCACGCCCACTGTCGCTACAAAAATGTGGAACAACAACTCGCGCGACTTCTCCGTGGCCGTTTCGCCGTAATCCCTCGTGATCGTGGTGCGTACGTCTTCGGACAAAACGCTGCCGCGGAGTTCTTCCACACGCTCCATTGCCTGATGGGCGATGGTGGCGGCGTTGGTGCCCTCACGCTTGGCAATGGCAATCGTGACCGCGGGCTCGAAGTCGGTGCCGGATCCTCCGCCAGGCAAGAATGAGACGTAGCTCTCTGGTTCCGCGGGTCCGTCAACCACTGCGGCGACGTCGCGGAGCAAGATCGGGCGATCGTTCATCACGCCTACGACAATGCCGCGGACTTGGTCCACGTCTCGAAGAAGATGCCCGACACGCACTGGAATGCTACGGTTTCCGCTGAGAACAGCTCCCGCTGGATATTCGGCGCTGTTCACCGTCAGCATGTGTGCAATCGCGGCTGCAGAGAGGCCTCGGGCAGCCAGCGCTTGAGGATCGAGAGTCACGGAAACTTCACGCGGTGCACCGCCGATCACCCATGTTTCGGCGACATCCGGAATGCGTTTCAGTTCGGCCGCGAGTTCCACCGCCTGCTGACGGAGGAGATACCCGTCGCCGGCATCTGATCCGCCTGAGAGAGTCAGCGTGAAAATGGGGACTTCGTTGATGCCGTGAAGTGTGACCAAAGGCTGGGTTGCACCCGGCGGAGACGATGCGGCGTTAGCGAACAGCTTGCCGTGCAAACGGGCGAGTGCGATATCCGGGTCGGTGCCTACCTCGTAGCGGGCCGTGACGAGCGCGCCGTCTCTCTGAGCCACGCCGTACACGTACTCGACGTCTGGAATTTCCCAAATCGACCGCTCGAGAGGCTCTAGAATGCGGCGTTCCACTTCACGTGGGCTCGCGCCAGGCAACCCCACCATCACGTCGATCATCGGAACGCGTATTTGCGGCTCTTCTTCTCGCGGCGTGGTCAGGAGCCCGCCAAGGCCCGCCACAAGCGACGCCCCAATGATGAGCGGTGTCAGCTTGGAGTTGAGAAAGCGCTGTGCTACTGCGCCTGAAAATCCAGTCTTCATGGGACGATCCTCTCACCAGCCTCGAGCCCGCTGAGCACCTCGACTCTTGCCTCTACCGCGTTGTCCCCAGTAATGGTCGGGGGTACCGATCTGCCTAGTCGCACCCAGCGTACTTGTTCGCCGTGATCGGTCAAGACGCGGACACCCGTCAACTGCCCTCGCCGCACAACCGCACGCTCAGGGATTGCGATTCCCAGCCTGCTACCTGTAGGCACCAGTGCTGTTGCGGCAACACCTGTAGCCCAGTCGGAGGGCACGGTGGCGCGTACCTGGACGGTCCGGGTCCATGGGTCGGCACCCGACGCGACTGCCCGCACCTCTGCCGCTGCGGTTGACCCGTCGCTTGCAGTGACGTTGAGCAGGGATCCTGCGGATATGCTTCCTGCGACATCTGCCGGAACGGCGATCACGGCCTCTCTCGGCCCGTCTGCATCGACGACGATCAAGGGCATTCCAGGAGCCGCTAAGTCACCCACGTTGATGTTTCTGGCAACCACCGCGCCGTCGAACGGAGCCCTGATCGTCGCGTAGCGGTTCGCGTTCTCCACCTCGTCCAGGGTGGCCTGTGCCATTACCAACTGGGATTCCGCTTGCGTGAGGCCGAGGAATGCCTGGTCGCGTTGCACCCGCGCGACCGCGTCCTGTGCGAAGAGGGTGTCCATTCGGGCGGCGTGGCGGGCTGCTTCGTCTCGCGCCGCCTGTGCCAGCGTGACTGCGGCATCAGCCTTCGCGCGGTTGGCCGAGATATCTTCGGTACCCAGTCGAATGAGCGTTTGGCCTGCACCAACGCGATCCCCAACTTCTACAGGGATGGCGGTGACGCGAGCCATCATGCGGGTTGATAGTGACGCGCGGTTCCTGGCTTCAATGTTCCCATCGACCGCGACCAGGGTCGCCAGCGTCTCCGCCTGCACAGTGATTGCGTTGGCAGAAGTATGCTCCGTCCTTGAGGATTCGCTGACTTCGTGCCCGCAGGCAGTTAATCCGACGGCCATGGTTGTCAAATAAATAGCTTTCTTCATCGGTCGTTCACTCCGTAAGCGAAGTCCAGTGCCGCGAGTGCGACGAATAGATCGCGCCGCGCTTCGAGTAGCTGAAGAGTTGCGGCAGTCGCCGCCGCTTGTACGTCCAGTAATTCGGTGATTGGTGCGGCGCCGGTTCGGTACCGCAGTCGTGCTTGATCTAGGGCTTCCTCGCCTTCGGCGTCCGCGGATTCTGCAACTGAGACACGTCCAGTTGCAGCGTTTAACATCCGTTCGGCTGACGTGACCTCGAGCGCAGCTTGGCGCTCTGCCGCCTCGTGTCGGGCGGCTGCCGCTTCGTGCTCCGCATTGGCGCGGCGCACGGCTCCGATTCCGGATAGCGCCGCGAACGCGTTCCATTTGACGCCGATTCCGATAGTCCAATCGCCACTGCCTTCACCAAATGGCGTCGAGCGTCCGTGATGTGCCGCAGTGCCGAACAGAGCCACTGCAGGTAGGTTTTTCGCCCAGGCGCTTCTGACCATGGCGGCGGTCGCCGAACGTCCCATACGGAATGCCTCGAGATCGCCGCGGTCATCTATATCGCAGGCCGATGATCCTGGCCCGCAGGTAGAATTGCTTGGCCCGACAAGCGAATCGGCGAGCGCAACAGGTACCGAATCGGGAATGGCGAGTAGTACCTTCAAAGAGGAAAGTGCATTCTCTGCCTGGGCGGCTGCCGCGAGGAGCTGCGTCTCAACAGCAGCAGCACCGATGCGTGCCATCCGGGAATCCAGTCCGGTGACCATGCCCTGCGCGTGCATCGCTTCGGCCTGTTCGGCATGCGAGCGGGCGGCTTCCAATGCTGTCTCGAGGGCTTCGACCTTTCTGGCCGCCAGCTGCGCATCCCAGTAGGCCATGGTGACCATGAATGTCGTCGCACCTGCAGCGCGTCGTGCGCCCGCGTTCTTGGCTGCTGCTCCCCGGCGTGCGGCTGCAAAACCGAACAACCCTTCGGGGGCCACAATCGGGAGTTCTACCGTCACCGATGACGTGAATCCTGAATAGGGGTCGGGGCGGTTGAGCGCGTCCAGCGTTAGATCTTCCATGGCGAAGTTTTCCTGGCGCAGCTTTAGCCCAAACGCAGCTACCGGATCGGTGGACCGCATACCCATCACATCGAGGTTGACGTTAGGTAGAAACGCACGGGTAGCCTCGAGCTTCCCTTGAGCCACGGCGGTTGCTTCTGCACGCTCTGCCCGCAGCATCGGGTTGAACTCTCGGGCGCGATCAAGCGCCTCACCGAGAGATAGGTTGACCGTATCTGCTCCGGCAACCTGAACCGCCAATAGTAGAGTCATAGGAATATTCATATGTATT
Source organism: uncultured Gemmatimonadaceae bacterium (assembly GCA_964436395.1). GTDB lineage: Bacteria > Gemmatimonadota > Gemmatimonadetes > Gemmatimonadales > GWC2-71-9 > JBDGYW01. The sequence continues at coordinate 7,652 of CAYTDU010000017.1, forward strand.
ATCCTCAGAAGTAACTCGCCGTTTGCCTAGCGAACCAATTCCGATTGGTTAGACGTCGCATTTCCGAATACACTCAAGGATGTGCCGCACTTTGGGTTCCTGGACTCGGTAGTAGACGTGCACTCCGTCCCGCCGTGCTGCTACGATTCCCAAGCCGCGGAGCTTTGCCAGGTGCTGAGACACTATCGCTTGGGGCATTTCTAATTCAGCCTGAATATCTGAAACGGTAGATTCACCCGTTTCGAGAATCTCGACGATCTTCAACCGCTCTGGATGTCCCAGCAGCTTGATAGTTTCGGCAGCTCGCGTCAGCAGGTCTGGGTCGATGCCTCGGAGGAGAGGCTTTTCTGTCGTGTTAGTCATATGAGATAGAGTAATAGCAATAATAATATGTGTCAATGGGTGAGTGGGGAGGGCAAACTAAGAAGGCCCAGGTTTCAAACCCTAGGCCTCTTCCGACTACTCGCGAGCTGCTGCCCCTTCTTACTTTCCTCCGTTGTTTGCGGGGATGTGGGGCAGCGCTCCCGCCTTCTTATATGTCCAGGTTCTTCACAAACTTGGCGTGCCTTCGAATGAACTCTCTGCGCGGATCCACCTCGTCCCCCATTAGGTCTTCGAACAATCTGGATGCCATGGAGGCGTCGTCCAACTCGACCTTGTGTATGGTGCGAACGGCCGGATCCATAGTGGTCCGCCAAAGCTGTTCGGGGTTCATTTCGCCCAATCCTTTGTAACGCTGGATCGAGACATTGCCTTTGGAACCGTTCTGTAGCCGCTTCACAGCCTCAACACGTTCCGTTTCATCGTATGCAAAGAACTCCTCCTTGCCCTTGGCAATGCGGTAGAGGGGCGGTTGGGCGATATAGACGTAACCTGCCTCGATGAGTTGGCGCATTTGGGTGTAGAAAAAGGTGAGCAGCAGCGTGCGAATATGAGCGCCGTCGACGTCCGCATCGGTCATGATGATGATTTTATGGTATCGCGCTTCATCCAACCTGAAGTCGTCCTGGCCAACTCCTGTGCCAATGGCAGTGACCATGCGCCGGATCTCTTCGTTTGAGAGAATCTTGTCAACACGTGCCTTCTGGACGTTGAGGATTTTCCCCCTGAGGGGCAGAATTGCCTGGAACGACCGGTCTCGGCCCTGTTTCGCGGACCCGCCGGCACTGTCGCCCTCGACCAAATAAAGCTCACACAATGAAGGGTCGCTGAGCGAACAGTCCGCTAGTTTGCCTGGCAGAATGCCGCCCTCGAGCGCGCTCTTCTTACGCACGAGCTCCCGAGCCTTGCGAGCAGCCTCACGTGCTCTAGCGGCACCTAAGGCCTTGTCTATTATGGACTTAGTCGCGGAAGGCGTCTCCATCAGGAAGTTGGTGAGGTGTTCATAGACGACCGTCTTGAATATCCCCTCGACCTCTGAGTTGCCCAGCTTCGTCTTGGTTTGGCCCTCGAACTGAGGCTCTTTCACCTTGGCGTGCAGAATGGCAACTAGGCCTTCACGTACGTCGTCCCCGCTCAGCGTGAAATTGACTTTCTTCAAAAGACCTTTGTTTTTGGCGACCTCGTTAACGGCGCGGGTGAGGGCAGCCTTGAATCCCGTTAGGTGCGTTCCGCCCTCGTGAGTATTGATGTTGTTCACAAAGGAGAACACGTTCTGCGCGTACCCGTCGCAGTACTGCATCGCGATGTCGATCTCGACATCGTCTTTGATTGTTGAGATGTTGATTGGCTTTGAATGAAGCGGCTTCCGATTTCCTCTCAGGAATTGAACGAACTCCGCCAAACCCCTCTTGAATAGGAACAACTCCTGTTTGGGTGGTGTCTCCCTGCGGTCGTTGATGGTGAGGGTGACACCGGAGTTCAGATACGCCAACTCCCTCAGGCGGTTTGCTATGGTGTCATAGTCGTAATTCAGTTCAGTGAATATCTCGGGGTCTGGTGAGAAAGTGACCTTCGTGCCGGTTCTCTTGGCATCTCTGGTCATGTGCAGCTGTTGCGTCGTGATCCCTCGCTCGAATGCCATGTGGTGTTCTTTACCGTCTCGGCAGACCCACACTTCCAGCTTCGCGGACAACGCGTTCACCACCGATACACCGACACCGTGCAATCCACCCGACACCTTGTACGAACTCTTGTCGAACTTCCCGCCCGCGTGCAACATCGTCATTGCCACTTCGAGACCCGGTTTCTTCTCCGTCTTGTGGAGATCCACCGGCAGACCGCGGCCGTTGTCGGTTACCGTAACTGAATTGTCGGGGTTTATTGTAACGCCGATCTGATTGCAGAAGCCCGCCATCGCTTCATCGATCGAGTTGTCGACCACCTCGTAGACGAGATGGTGGAGTCCGCGGGCGGACGTGGACCCGATATACATGCCAGGTCGTTTCCGGACTGCCTCGAGCCCTTTGAGTACCTGGATCGAGTCGGAGCTATATGCCTTTTTTGCGCTCATTTTCCTCGGAATTCCAACAAAGAAAAAGGGGCCGGTTTCGACCCCAATAGAGGTCTAGTCAATATACCCTGATTCGGGGTGAAAATCAACGACCAAGGAAAGGCGTAAATGGTTGTAGAACAACGATTTATACATGACGAGATGTGCGGCATATGCGGCACATCCCGCAGCCACCTATTCCCCCCGCCAAACAATCCTTTTGATCTTCTTTCCCCGCTTGACCAACTGTGTGCGAATTGTTGGCTCCATCAATTGCAACTCCTGCATCCAGGCTGCCGATTTCACGGCGACTATGAGCGTTCCATCGCGGCGGACTTCGCGTGGGCTCGTCACAGCTGCGATCTTGTCACCAACGAGTTCGGACCATTCGGGCACGACGCTCGCCTGCTCCATGCGGCGCTTGATGCCCTGGTGCCGAAAATAGTGTTCGATCGCATCGCCAAGCGGGGTGCCGGACTTATTGCTCAAGACGGCCTCCGGACATGTACCAGCGAGGGCGCTCGAATAAGGCCTTGGGAACCTCCGCGTCGCGCGGCGCGGTAATGATAGCTTGCCCGGGCAGCGATTCCTTTATCAATGTGAGCAGGCGCTCCTGGCGATCCTGATCAAGTTCGGCAAAGGCGTCATCGAACAAAGCAATTGGTGCCGAGTTGTGGGAGTCGGCTAGTGCGTGCGCTTCTAGAAGCCTCAGCGCCGTGGCAGCAGTTCTTTGTTGCCCAGCCGAGCCGAAACGACGAGTCTCGTTGCCCCCCAGCGTCAATATCAAATCGTCACGGTGCGGACCGACCGTTGTCATGCCCTTCCTGAGGTCACGCTCGATCCTGGCGCGTAGCGCCTCAGCGATTCCGTCGGCGCCACCCTCCGCAGTCCAGTGCCGCGACGAGTACTCGAGAAACGGTTCGACCTTTTCCCCCAGGGCGCTACACAGTTCAATGAAGCGCGGACGCACTGACTCCGCCCATTCATATCGTGTAGCTGATACGTGTGCCGCAGTGTCGGCAACGTGACGATCGAAAGCCTGTGCCTGTTCGCGCTTTGCCATCTTGAGAGCTGCGTTCCGTTGCTTGATCGCACTGCGCAGTTCGGTGAGCTTTGCCAGATACCCCGACTTGCAAAGCGATAGCAACACATCGAGAAACCGCCGCCGCACCGAAGGACCCGCTTCCACGAGTGCACGATCAGCCGGTGCAAGCGCCACTGCAGTTATGAGGCCAACAGCATCGGCGAGTCTCTTACTTTCCTGCCCATCGACAGTCACCTTCTTCTTTCGTCCTGACACCTCAAAGCCGGCAGTCACCCTTCTATCCGCCGTGCCTGCCACGAAAAAGCCGGCTGCGCCGAATTTCACGAGCTCGCGGTCTTTCGCGCCTCTCATTGAGCGGAACAACACCAGGTAGTAGATGGCCTCCAAGAAATTCGTCTTGCCCTGCCCGTTGTCCCCAATGATCACGACGCCTTCACCGGGGATCTCGACATCGATTGAAGCAAGGTTGCGCAGATTCCGGATCGTCAGTGACGAGAGGTTCATGGGCGCGAGGAGGCTAGGGATTGGAGGGGCGAGAGACGAATGAAAGGGACGGCATTTGCGGCAGGAGCGGTATGGGACGCATGGGTGGCAAGACGTAGATAGTCGCTAGAGAGTCATGCTCGGATTGCATCGTTACTAGTGCAGTTCCGGGCAGTTGGAGCCTTCCAGCTCCAGGAGCTTCCGCTTGAGTGGGAGCCCGCCGCCGAAGCCGCCGAGTTTGCCTCCGGCGGCCACGACGCGATGGCAAGGAATGACAATGGGAAGCGGGTTCCGCCCGTTCGCGGCCCCGACAGCTCGCGCTGCCCCTTTGTTCCCGAACTCGCGTGCGATTTCTCCGTATGTCTTCGTCTGACCATACGGAATGCGGGCAACGCGCTCCCACACCTTCATGTTGAATGCAGATCCAGCCGCAACGATCGGAATGGTGAAGTCCTTCCGTTGGCCCTCGAAGTATTGTCGCAACTCGTTCTCTACCTGCCGTTCCAACTTGCTATCCGCCAGTCGTTCGGTGTGTTTCCCGAATTCGATCTGCGTTACGGCTTCACCGTTCGTGGTCACGGTCAGGTCGGTGAGCGCTGATCCGAAGCAGAACGACTGTTTCGACACTGCTACCTGCCTTTGAACTCCGGCTCTCGCTTCTCCAAGAATGCCTGCGTGCCCTCGGCCTTGTCCTCACTCGCCGCAACTAGTCCGAAGAGGTCAGCCTCGAGCCTCAGCCCATCTTCAAGTGACATGTTGAATCCCTGGTCGACGGCCTCGATTGCCAGGCGCACAGCTATCGGTCCCATGGTTAGAACGCCTCGCAGAAACTTTTCGGCCTCTTCCAGTACCGATTCAGGTGCTACCACTTTGTTGACGAGTCCCATTTTCAACGCTTCTTCGGCACCCACCATGCGACCGGATAGGATGATTTCTAGAGCTCGTCCCTTACCGACGAGCCTAGGCATTCTCTGCGTACCGCCGTAACCGGGTATCAATCCCAGTTTCACCTCCGGTTGGCCGAATCGTGCCTTTTCACTCGCTATCCGAACATGACAGGCCATTGCCAGTTCGCAGCCACCGCCGAGAGCAAACCCGTTGACTGCAGCTACAACCGGCTTGCCGCATGTTTCGATCTTCCTGCACATCTCCTGGCCTTTCAAGGCCACGGCCTTGGCTTCAAATGGCGCCAGCGGAGCCAGTTCACGGATGTCGGCCCCCGCGACGAACGACTTGGGACCTTCGCCGGTAATGACCGCGCCTGCGATTTCGTCTCGGCTCGCGATTTCGTCTGCGGCGCTAGCGAGTTCGGTCACAACGGTTGCGTTCAGGGCGTTCAGTTTATCGGGGCGATTCACTGTAACGAATGCGACGGAGTCGCGGACTTCCAAGGTTATGGTTTCGTAGGGCATAGTCAGATCTTGGTGTATGTGATTGGAGGTTGGTTACAGCTCGAAAGATAGTTGGTGGGTCGGGAGGACGCAGTCGCGAGGTGAGGGGTTGAGTTTGGGGCGAAACTGAGTTCGGTTTCAAACGACATTTGCTTCTCACCAGCCCAACCGCGTCTACTCAATCCAACAGGAGTGAAGCATAGAACTCGGGGCATTCTCCATCAACCTGGCCGTTATGGGTTTCCAAGCTTCCAAGATCTCTTGCGAGAAATTCCTTGCGCCGCCACGATGTTGATTGGCTTCGAACGATCGCGCTTGGGCTGCTCATCATCTTCCACATTGTGCTGAGCTTCCAGTCATGGGCTGCGTCGATTGGCTTCCCGCAGAACGATGAGCTGTTGGAGGAGTTTGTACCGTTGTTGGCCATGTTGTCCATTTGGCGTATCCCACTCCTATTTGTGATCTCAGGCATGGGCGTCCGCTACGCCTTGGAACGGCGCAACTGGAAGGGATTGCTGATTGATCGTTCGACACGGATAGCTCTGCCTTTCGTCTTCAACGTCTACATCTTCGGCGCATTCCTGACAGAGGTGATGCCCAGAATTGGTTGGGATGCCGAATACACTCTGAATTTCGGCCACCTTTGGTTCCTGGCGAACATCTTTGCCTATACGTTGTGGCTCATCTACATCTTGATATACCTGAAGGAGAACCCGAACTGCGGTCTTCTCCGCTTTGTGTCGAGAATCATGCGCTGGCCCCTGGGATTGTTCTTGTTTGCGTTGCCACTAATGCTCGAGGCGTCGCTCGTCCAACCAGAATTCTTCGCCGTCTATGTCGATACCGTCCACGGATGGCTGGTAGGGTTGATCTGCTTCTTTTCAGGTTTCGTCTTCATATGTGTTCAGGATGACTTCTGGCCGGTTGTCAGGAAGACGAGGTGGGTCTCGGTGGCGCTGGGCGTGTCCCTTTTCTTGGTACGCCTTCTCGCGTTCGAGTTGAACCCAGGGCACAATTGGATGATCGCACTCGAATCGATGAGCTGGATACTCACTATGATCGGATTCGGATCAGTGTACCTGAACAAGCCGTCACGTGGCCTCAGCTATCTGAGCGTGGCGGTCTACCCCGTTTACATCCTGCATTTGCCGGTTCAGTTCGTGTTGGCCTACTTCTTGTTTCCATTGTCATTGCCTGCCTACGGGAAGTTGGTGTTGCTGCTCTTAGGTACCTTTTGTGTGTGTTTGTTGCTTCTTGAAGGTCTCAGGAGGTTGAAGTGGATCAGGCCTGTCTTTGGCATGAAGCTGAAAATGACGTGAGATTGCCTTGGTGGCGGAAAGAAATGGATAGCAACCGCCAATGACCCTCGCCGATTGGGGCTGGAACGATCATTGGGCGAAGCTAGCTGAACAGCTCGATGTTGATGTTGGGAGTGTAGCCCGTGTGGTGGGGCAAGACCGGGCGAGTTGGTCAATCTGGAAAGAAACAGGTCCAGGGACAGCCCGCATGCTGCCAGCTCACACAGGTGATCTACGTCCTGCAGTCGGTGACTGGATCGTCTTGGAGCCGGGCCCACTTTCCGGGGACCCGTCGTCGATCCTGGCAGTGTTTCCCAGAACAACCCAGATATCCAGAGGATCAGCTGGTACCGGAGGAGAAGAACAGGTCTTGGCGGCAAATGTGGACAAGGTTTGGGTGGTGCACGGACTCGACCGTGACATCAATCAACGACAGATGGAACGGTATTTGGCAGTGGTGTGGGAGTGCGGCGCATCTCCGGAAATAATCCTCACCAAGTCTGATATGGCTGAGGACCTGGTCGGCTTCGTGGCACAAGCCCAGGCAGTCGCCTTCGGCGTGCCTATTAGGACAGTAAGCTCCAAACAGCTCGAAAGCATAGACAATCTTCGAGAGACGCTGGAACCCGGAAGCACGATATCTCTACTTGGACCATCGGGTGTAGGGAAGTCTACACTTGTCAATTTGCTTGCCGAAGCGACTCTCACCTCAACCGGCGAAGTGCGCGACGGCGATCGGAAAGGACGCCACGTGACAACCCGCCGTGAGCTGTTCCGGTTGCCTGGGGGCGCGCTCCTTCTGGACACGCCGGGAATGAGAGAGCTACGCGTTTGGCTTCTCGGCGAAGGGTTGGACCATACGTTCCCTGATATCGAATCCCTGGCACAAGAGTGCCGTTTCCGCGACTGCAAGCACGAGGCAGAGCCTGATTGTGCAGTTAAGCGTGCCGTAGAGAATGGAGAATTGGAGCCAGGCCGCCTCGCTAACTTCCACAAGCTTCAGGCGGAAGCAGCATACGAACTCCGGAAGAACGACCCGCGTGCACGAGCGGCAGAGGTTTCGGCTTGGAAGACAGCGTTGAAGACACTCAAGTACCACCCGAAGTACAAAGAACGCAAGAATGAGTAGGATTGATCAGGGAGGTCGATCATGAAGCACGCGAACCTATGCGTGGTTTTCGGGTTACTTGTCACTATGGCAACTTCTCTTCATGCTCAAGAGATCGACGAGGCCCGCTCCTCAATTTTTGTGGGAGCCACCGGAGAGGTGGAGATTCCGGCTGATTTTGCCCTTCTCACGCTAGGTGTGCGTATCCAAGACTCCACGCCCACTCTTGCCGGAAGGGCCTTGGACGAACGAATGGGAGGTGTGATCGACACGCTTCTGGTCTTAGGATTTCCAGTGGAGTCGCTGCCAACCGCTTGGTACCGGGTTACTCCGATCTGGGACCGCAACCACGCTCGCATAACCGGTTACGATGCGAATTCATCGGTGCGCGTTACCGTATGGGATCTCGCCACTGTGCCTGCTGTGATCGAAGCGTCGCTTGCCGCGGGAGCGACCGACCTCACGGGTCTCCATTTCGGCGCATCTGATGAACGGGAAGCCCGCGATGAGGCTCTGTGGAAGGCCGTAGCAGAGGCAAGACGTGATGCTGAAATGATTGCTGCAGCAGCAGGAGGTGTGGTGGGATCGCTAATCGAGGTGTCGACTCGGGCGCCAAGTGTTGGTCCATCCCGAACGCTGGAGTATGCGTCGGTCGGAACGCGTGGTCCGCAGATAACGCCTAGCGGTATCACGGTGTCGGCTAACGTCACTGTGCGATGGGCATTCGTGGAGAACTGATCGCGAGATATCGCGTGTCTGTAGATACTGGTTGTTCTGGAGGGTCGCTCGTGAATAGGGGAATAACCCGGTGCCTCACCGCTGTCTTGTTTGCCGCCTCAATGTGGCCCCCGGCTGTACGGGCTCAAGAAGATCGCGACGCGATCTTGGCGACTGTCCAGCAGTTTTTTGATGCACTGGCCGAGAGCAACGTCGCACATGGTCGAGAGGCCGTGATGTTGGACGGTCAGTACTTCCGAATCCGGGAGACAGGAGACAGCGTAGATGTGAGTCGTACGCCACACACACGGTTCCTGAGGAACTTGGAAGAGGGGGGCAATGATTTCCTCGAACGGATGTGGGAACCCACCGTAATGCAGCATGGCCCCATGGCGGTCGTTTGGACGCCCTATGACTTCCACCGCGGTCAGGAGTTTTCGCACTGCGGGGTGGACGTCTTCAACCTCATACGCACGAATGAGGGTTGGAAGATCTCAGGAATCATGTACACTGTCGAACCAAAGGGGTGTGCCCCGAGTCCTCTGGGGCCTCCGCGCCGTTTGTAGGAGTCGTCTGGCACTTCCGTCGAGAAACACGTTCATGAAAGCAGACAATCACAACGAACAACAGCTTTGGATTGATCTCTGCGGCACAGATGGAATGCGCTATGCGCTACCGTATCGCGAGCTTCTGTCAATCGAGATGCCATCTCACCAGACCATTACTCTGAGGTTTGCAGATAGAAAAGTGATCATCCAGGGCAGAAACCTCGCGCCGGTTTACGAGGATCTCACTAGGGCCAGGGTAGCTCAGCTTCGTGAAGACGATGTCGATTGGGCTTCCGAGTCCGAGACATTCATATCTAGACTCACGATCGTGCGGAGTCTCGAGCACGACTGATATTGCTCGGCAGACGGTCGTTCAACAAAGAGACCGTGAACATCGGAAGGAGATGCACAGTGATGAGTATTCGAAAGCGGATGCTGTTGCCGCTACTCGCACTCGGTTTTGGTGTTGGATGTGGCGGCGGAGCCCAGTCGCACGTCGAGTCTGAGTGGTCTATCGACCAGAGGTCTTACAACCTCGGTGGCATAGGCGCGTTCGCAGAGATGGTGGGAGCTGGGGTAAAGAGGCTGGCGTTGAGTGCACCTCTGGATCCAGATGAAATGGATATCATCGCTGGTGAGGCTGAGAGGATCGCCGATAATCATGGAGTTGAGGTCTACAGGGAGACGGATTTCTTGGTCACAGACCTTTTCGCGGCCAGTCTTACGGAGGGGAAACACGTTCTTCTGATCTGCACTGCGCCCACGCGTGAGGAGTACATGGCCCTCAAAGCACTCAAACAACAGTTCGTCGATGCGGGGCAGTATGACGCCGATGCACGGCTAGAAATTGCGACGCGGATGGGTGAATTGCTGAGCTACTCTGAAGAGAAGATAGGTGCGTTGCTCGACGCTGAGGGTGGGGAATAGGACCATCAGACAGAACACCCGATGCACCGGCAGAATACGGGTGTATCAACCCGAATCTCGCTCTGCGATGCCTGTCGAGTATTGAGTCTAGCTGTAGGCAACCGCGATGTTGATTTGATGGTAGGAGTGTGAACGAATGGAATGGGTAATAATCGCCTTGGTACCGGTGCTGATCATTGCGTGGCGTTACCTATGGGCGAGTTCTAAGCCGCCCCGCAGGCACGTAATGACCGATGTGCGAGGGTCCTTGGCCGATCGGCTCCAGGAACTGGCTGCTAAAGCGCGCGAGGATGGGCACCACCGGGAAGCACAACGGCTCGAGTTCCAGGCCAAATGGTTACGCACCCGTCCAACGGACATCGGTGGTGATCAGCCGCCCAAGACGTTGGTGTCTACGGAAGAAAGGCACGTGCGGTTTGCTGGGGCCGTGTGGGAGGAATACGGTTCCTTCCTGGAGAAACAAAACGACTCTGGCGGAAAAGAAGAGGTCACGCTGGAATCGGCACTGCCTTACGCTAAGCAGGATATCTCGTCAGCGGTGCAGTTGCTGCTCGACATTGGCCAAGGCCGAGCTCCATGTTCCTACATAGACCCGCGAACAGTACCGGGTAATGCGCTAGACAGCATGAAAGAAGCACTCAAACGGCTGGACGAATTCGTTCCTCAGTCGCAAGTTCCTGAAGCATGATCGGCTCGCTTGCTGTTTTCGCGTTCACTCGAAAACGGGCGTCTCAGCAATGACAGACTTCGCTTCGATACTGGACAGGATCGAGATACTGCAGGTTGACATCACAACGCTCTCGGTGGACGCCGTGGTGAACGCGGCGAACGAAAGGATGCTGGGCGGTGGGGGAGTAGATGGTGCAATTCACAGGGCGGCCGGTAGAGGCCTGTTGGAAGAGTGTAAGAGTGTGCCTGAGTCAAGGCCCGGAGTAAGGTGTCCGACTGGCGAAGCCAGGCTTACCGGAGGCTACAATTTGCCAGCCAAACACGTGATCCACACCGTTGGACCGATATGGCACGGCGGCAATCGTGGGGAGCCAGAGTTGCTCTCTTCATGCTACCGATCTTCGCTCGAACTGGCTAGCGACAACGGAATTCAGACGATCGCATTCCCTGCTATTAGCTGTGGTGTTTATGGATACCCTTTGGAGGAGGCAGCCGCAATCGCAGTGCGCGAGGTTGCTGAATTCCTCAACGGGCACTCGGAAATCACGAAGGTGATATTTGCGGCGTTTGATTCATCGGTCGAAGATGCTCTCGAAGAGGCAATTGGTGTTGAGCCGCTGCTTCGCCCGTCTGACGCAGCCGCAGAGGTAAGGCCGCGGCTGACGGAAGAAGAACAGCATTTGCTCTTGTCTCTCGCGCGCCGGACGCTGCTGGCGCACCTGCAAGGGAGTGAACCCGAAGTTACGGGTGTCGATTCTGAGACAGTGCGTGAGCACCGGCCGGCCTTTGTGACCCTGCGCACCAGAGCGACTTGCGAACTCAGAGGCTGTATCGGAGAGGTGATCGCACGACGACCGTTGATCGAATCTGTTGCAAAAATGGCGGTGGCTGCGGGCACGCAGGATCCTCGGTTTCCGCCTGTCTCACCGGACGAACTCGAGCGACTCACCATAGAAATCAGCGCCCTTACGGCGATGACGCCAATCAGCCCTGACGAAGTTGTGGTGGGCAAGCACGGATTGATGATTTCGAAGGGCCATTACTCGGGGTTGTTGCTACCGCAGGTTCCAGTCGAACAGGGTTGGAATCGGGAGGAATACTTGAGAGGACTCTGCGCAAAAGCTGGCCTGCCAAGCGATGCCTGGCGTGACGACGACGTGGAACTGCGTTCATTCGAGGCGGAGGTGTGGGGGGAGGGGGAGTGACGATGGAAGAACGCCTCTCAAAGAACCTGTTCCTCGTCAAGGAGCATGTTGGCGCATTCAAGGCAGCCAACAATTTCGACATCTACGACCCCGAGACAGGCGAGTTGCTGCTGCTGTGTAGAGAGGACCAACTGGGATTCCTGACCCGCCTGCTGCGGTTCACCGAATACAAACGGTACACACCTTTCGACATCCGTATCACCACGCCAGACGGACGGCAGGTGGTGCGAGTGACTCGCGGGGTGGCGTTTCTACGCTCATACGTCACTGTGCTCGATGAATCGAACGCCCGACTTGGAGGATTCCAGCAGAAATTGCTGTCAGTCGGTGGGAAGTTCGAGGTACTGGATGAAGAAGGCCGTGCTCTCTGCACACTTGTGGGCAAGTGGACTGGCTGGAACTTCCGGTTCGAGGCAGGTGGTAGGGAGCTTGCTCACGTTACGAAGAAGTGGGCTGGAGTCGGTAAGGAGTTTTTCACTAGTGCCGACAACTACGTTCTGCAGATGTCTGACGAAGTGCCCCCGGATAGCAAGCTGCGCCAGCTGATTCTGGCCGCGGTAATGTGTATCGATATGGTGTTGAAAGAATGAAAAGACAACAGAAGCAATCATCATTGCAGTTGGGAGGCTCAATGTCTGAACTGGACGTTAGGATCGTCCGTCTCGAACCTATGCGTGTGGCGAGCGTGCGGGCAACCAGCACAGAACCAGAGCACGAGGCGTGGCTGAAACTCCAGGCATGGGCTGAGCCCAGAGGCCTGCTCGATGACTTGGAGAAGCACCCGGTGTTCGGCTTCAATAACCCGAACCCCTCGGAGGATCGCGAGGAGTATGGCTACGAGTTCTGGATTCGTGTTGACGAAGACGTCGAGTCCGACGACGTCGTCAGGGTCTTGGAGTTTCAGGGCGGTCGGTATGCCGTGACCACATGCAAGCTCATGAACGATCCGAACGGAAATATGCCAGAAGTCTGGATGAAGCTCTATGAGTGGGTGAAGGAAAGCGAGTACGAGTGGCAACAGACGCAGGAACTAGAGAAGCCACACGATCTCACATCGGCGGATGATGATCTTCTGCTCGATCTGTTCTTGCCGATTGAGGGGTGACGTATGATTTCAGATGTCTGCCGGAGCGGGTCTGATGAGTAGCGAAATGGAGCGACAACTCGAACGAATCCGCGTCGCCTATGACCT